>NZ_JBSGBN010000055.1:0-36545 GCF_053601275.1 Streptomyces sp. NPDC004752
GCACATCCGGCAGCGCCCCGAAGGGGGCGCGGGGCTGTATCGACATGCGGCTCCGCCGCGGTGGGGGTCTCCCCTGTTCGAGCGGAGCCGAGGACTTGGGGGAGCGACCGGCCACGCTGCGCCCGCGCCCGATCGACGAGCGCATCATGGTCGCCTCGGCGGAGCGTGCGGTGCGCACCGCGCCGGTGATGTCGGCAGCGCCCCGAAGGGGGCGCGGGGCTGTATCGACATGCGGCTCCGCCGGGGTGGGGGTCTCCCCTGTTCGAGCGGAGCCGAGGACTTGGGGGAGCGACCGGCCACGACGCGCCCGCGCCCGGCGGACAAGCGCATCACGGCCGACCCAGCGGAGCGCGCGGCGCGCCCTTCGGGATCGGCTCGCCGTCCGCGCCGACCACCTTCCGGCCGTCCAGCGGCGCATCCAGCGGGACCGTCTTCCGGTACTCCTTGGCGATCAGGATGCAGACCGTGTCCGGCCACGGCTTCTCCGTCACCGTGACCGTCACCCGGTCCGCGCTCTCCTTTGCCGACGCCGTGTAGTCGGCGCACACCCCGCCGGAGAAGCTCACGGTCAGCTCCGAGTCGTCGGCCGTGTAACCGTCCACCGTGACGTTCCGCGTCTTCGGGGCGGGCGCCGACTCCGCGGGCGGCGCGGGCGACGGGTCCGCCCCGCCCAGGTACGCGGGGTCCACCGCCGGATAGGTCACCGTGAAGACGTCCGGTGCACCCGCGCCCCGCACCTCAAACAGCCAGGACGGCACCAGCGTCCGCCGCCCCTCGACGAAGTGCGAGGCCAGCCCGAAGACCGCGTTCCGCACGGTCGCCGTGCCCGGCCGCGGCGCGGCCGTCGGCGCCTCGGCCGCGCACGGCTGCTCCAGCCGGTCCTTCAGCGGTACGGGGCCGGCGCAGCCGCCGACGCCCATGCGGTGGTCGGTCCGCGGTGCCGCGTTCATCAGGTCCAGCGTCCGCCGCGCGCTCAGCACCGGATAGGTGTCCCCCTTCTCCGGCGCCTTCAACAGCCCGCTGCCCGCGACCACTTCGCCCTGTCCGTTCACGGTCAGCCCGGTCGTCCAGCCGTGGGTGGGCCATCCGTCGACCACCGGATCGGCGTTCACCACCCGCTGGGCGCCCGCCACCCGGCTCGCGTCGATCTTCGCGTCGTCCTGGCCGAGCGCCTTCAGGACCGGCGCCGCCGCCTTCTCGGCGGCCGGCCCGCTCACCGGTTCGGCGGCCGGGTCGGCGGGGCTCTGCGGGCAGGTGGTGCCGCTCTTGCAGTTGTCGGTGCCGGACGCGGATCGCTGGAAGGTCCAGTTCCCGGGCGCTTCCTTGGCCACCCGCAGGCTCGGCCCGAAGCCGTCCCGCCCGGAGCCGACCCGCCAGCCCGCCGCGTCGGCCACCGGCCTACCGTCCACCCCGAGCGCCGTCGCCAGCCCGGCCACCTGGTCCGCGCCGACCTCGCCCGCGGGCCGGTACACCGGTGCCGAGCCGGGTCCGTCGGGCAGCGAGCCGCTCGCCTCGTACGTCATGCCGTACGGATCGGGCTCACCGGGCGCGATCCCGTTCGTACCGCCCGGCGACGCCGACGAGCCCGCCGCGGGCGCCGTGTACCCGTCCAGCGCGAGCCGCGGAGGTGCGCCGTCGGCACCGAGTGCCGGGCCCGAACCGCTGTCCGAACCGCCGCCCGCGCCGCCGTCCGCGGTGGCGGCCACATAGGCCCCACCACCCCCGACCAGCAATACCGCCACCGCGACGGAGGCGACCACCACGGGAAACCGCCGCCACCCGCTGCCGCCGTGCACGTCCTGCTCGTCCCGGGACGCGGTGGTCGTCGCGGGCGGCTCGTCGTGCCGTGGCCGCGCGGAGGGCGCCGACTCTCGCTCCGGGGCGGGCCCGCCCACCGCCCGCACCGGTTCCGCTTCCGCCACCGGTTCTGCTTCCGCCACCGGTTCTGCTTCCGCTTCCGTCACCGATTCTGCTTCCGCTTCCGTCACCGATTCGGGTTCCGGTTCCGTCACCGGGGTGCTCCCCGCCCGCGCCGCCTCCTCCACGGTGGTCTTCTCGTCCCGGGGCGCGGCGGTCTTCTCCTCCGCGGCCCTCTCGGCGGTACCCGCGGTGGCGTCCTCGTCGTCCCGTTCGGGGGTGTCGGGGGTGTCGGGTCGCTCGGTGTTCACCGCATCGCTCCTTGATGGGTCGTATCCCGCATCCCCTTTCGAGGGGACGGCGATGGGACGCGGAACGGGAGCGCGCGGTTCCCGCGGGCGCGCGCCGGGTCCGTCCGGTCGCGCGCCGCCGCGGGGCGGCTCAGGCTCAGTCGCCGTAGTCCGACATCGCGTCCAGCAGCCGGGCGGAGCGCGGCGGGACGGTCACCCCGTGGATGAGCGACGGCGGCACCGGACGGGTGTCGGTGTCCCGGGGCGCGGCCCAGTGCGGAGCCATCCGGGCGCAGTCGCCGCGCAGCGAGGCCAGGTCTCCTTCGAGATCGGCCGGGGCGGTGGAGTGGACCTTGAGGTTCGTCATGAGGACACCGTAGGCAGGCTCGAATGTGCGGAGAAGAAGCGGAGAAGGAACTGCTATCGGCTATTTTCGTCGACTTCAGCGCCCTGTGCGAACCGGGTAGCGTGAACTGTCAAACTGCCTCCCTCCAGGAGAGTCCTCGCCGTGCGCATCGCAGTCACCGGCTCCATCGCCACCGACCATCTCATGACGTTCCCCGGTCGTTTCTCCGACCAGCTCGTCGCGGATCAGCTGCACACCGTCTCGCTCTCGTTCCTGGTCGACAACCTCGACGTACGCAGGGGCGGGGTCGGCGCGAACATCGCCTTCGGCATGGGACAGCTCGGCACCCGGCCGATCCTGGTCGGCGCGGCGGGTTCCGACTTCGACGACTACCGCGCCTGGCTGGAGCGGCACGGCGTGGACACGGACTCCGTGCACATCTCCGAGACCCTGCACACCGCGCGCTTCGTGTGCACCACCGACACCGACCACAACCAGATCGGCTCCTTCTACACCGGCGCGATGAGTGAGGCCCGCCTCATCGAGCTGAAGACCGTCGCCGACCGGATCGGCGGCCTCGACCTCGTGCTGATCGGCGCGGACGACCCGGAGGCGATGCTCCGGCACACCGAGGAGTGCCGCTCCCGGGACCTCCCGTTCGCCGCCGACTTCTCCCAGCAGATCGCCCGCATGGACGGGGAGGAGATCCGGACGCTGCTGGACGGCGCCACGTACCTGTTCTCCAACGCCTACGAGAAGGGCCTCATCGAGTCCAAGACCGGCTGGAGCGATGAGGAGATCCTCGGCAAGGTCGGCCACCGGGTCACCACGCTCGGCGCCCGCGGCGTCCGCATCGAGCGGGCCGGCGGCGAACCGATCGAGGTCGGCTGCCCCCAGGAGGAGCGCAAGGCCGACCCCACCGGCGTCGGCGACGCGTTCCGCGCCGGCTTCCTGTCCGGTCTCGTCTGGGGCGTCTCGCTGGAGCGGGCCGCCCAGGTCGGCTGCATGCTCGCCACCCTCGTCATCGAGACGGTCGGCACCCAGGAGTACCAGCTGCGCCGCGCCCACTTCATGGACCGCTTCACCAAGGCGTACGGCCATGACGCGGCGGCCGAGGTGCAGAGTCACCTCGCCTGACTACGTCACCCGGCGGACCACATAGGCCGAGCCGTGGTCCGCCGGCTCCGCACCCACGTACTCCTGCCCGCGCATCTCGCACCACGCGGGGATGTCCAGCCGGGCCGCCTCATCGTCCGCGAGCACCCGCACTTCGCCACCCACCGGCACCTCCCCGATGACCTTCGCCAGCTCGATCACCGGAATCGGGCATCGCTTGCCGCGGGCGTCCACGATCAGCGCCCCTGGCCGGGCCGGGGGCGTCACCGGCGCCGGCGTCGGCGCGCCGAGCTTCTCCCGCACCTCGGCCACCGCGCCCGGCAGCACCGACAGAAACCGCTCGACATCATCCTCGGCCGTCCCCGGCGGCAGCGACACCCGGACGTTCCCCTCGCTGAGCACCCCCATGGCCCGCAGCACATGGCTCGGCGTCAGCGTGCTGCTGGTGCAGGACGAGCCGGACGAGACGGAGAAGCCCTCCGTGTCCAGCGCGTGCAGCAGTGTCTCGCCGTCGACGTAGAGACAGGAGAACGTGACGATCCCGGGCAGTCGGCGGTCCGGATCGCCGACCACCTCCGTGTCCGGCACCGCCCGCGGCACTCGGGTCCGGATCCGCTCCGTCAGCTCCCGCAGCCGTGCCGCCTCCCGGCCGGCCTCGGCCCGTACCGCCCGCAGCGAGGCCGCCGCGGCCACGATCGCCGGGATGTCCTCGAATCCGGCCGCCCGGCCCGACTCCCGTTCGTCCGCGGGGCCTTGGGCCGCGAACCGCACGCCCTTGCGCACCACCAGCAGGCCCACCCCGGGCGGCCCGCCCCACTTGTGGGCGCTCCCCGTCAGCAGCGACCAGCCACCCTCGACCGGCCCCCACGCCAGCGACTGGGCCGCGTCCACCAGCAGCGGCACCCCAGCCGCCCGGCACGCCTCGGCGACCGCCGCCACCGGCTGCTCGGTGCCCACCTCGTGGTTGGCCGACTGCAGACAGGCCAGCGCGGTGTCCGGGCGCAGGGCGGCCGCGTACGCCGACGGGTCCACCGCCCCCGATCGGTCGACGGCCGCCCGGGTGACCGCCCCACCGTCCCGCTCGTGGACGTCGGCGGCATGCAGCACCGAGGAGTGTTCGACGGCTGACACGATCAGGTGACGCCCGGCCCGCCGCCGCCCGGCCAGCGCCCCCGCGACCCCGGTGTGCACGGCGCGGGTTCCGGACGAGGTGAACACCAGCTCGTCGGGACGGCACCCCACCGCCTGAGCGGCGGTCTCCCGCGCCGCGTCCAGCAGCATCCGCGCCCGCCGTCCCTCCCGGTACAGCCGCGCCGGATCGGCCCACCCCTCGTCCAGCGCGGCCAGCAGCGCCTGCCGGGCAACGGGATGAAGGGGAGCAGCGGAAGCGGCATCGAAGTAGGCCATACCGCAACGTTAAAACGCCCGCCACCCCCGACAGGGTCGCGGGGCTGCACCGACATGCGGCTCCACCACGGTGGGGGTCCCCCCTGTCCGAGCGAAGCCGAGAACGTGACGGAGCGATCAACCCCAACACCCCCGCACCCGACAGTCGACCCGAGGCCCCTGATAGGGGCGCGGGGAACTGCGCGACCAGCCACGACGCTCCTGCACTCGACAGTCGACGCGAGGCCCCTGATAGGGGCGCGGGGAACTGCGCGATCAACCACGACGCTCCCGCACTCGCCAGTCGACGCGAGGCCCCCTGATAGGGGCGCGGGGCTGTATCGACATGCGGCTCCGCCGCGTGGGCGCAACAAGCCACAACACACCCGCACCCGCAAACCGCCCCCGCCCCCCGAACTCGCCACCACCCCCCTTCCCCGCACGACCCGCGGCGCGTACGGCACCCTCCCCGCGACCCCCCGGAGGGGGTGGGCTAGGGTTTGGTCCGCATAAACATCCAAACCCCTGCCCGACGCAGGGCGGCGACCGACCAGCGAGAAGGCCGCAGCCGAACCGCGCGGGCGAGACTCTCGGGAAGGCGCTACGTGAGTCCCAACGGCTCCGACCGCTCGCCGCGGCGCCCGATGCGGCGGAAGCTGCTCCAGGCAATGACCGCGGGCCTGGTCCTGGCGACCGCTACCGGTTGCACATACAAGGACTTCCCCCGCCTTGGTATGCCCACCCCGACCACGGAAGAGGCTCCGCGGATCCTCTCCCTGTGGCAAGGCTCCTGGGCTGCCGCGCTCGCCGTCGGCGTGCTGGTGTGGGGCCTGATCCTGTGGAGTGCGATCTTCCACCGGCGCAGCCGCACCAAGGTCGAGGTTCCTCCGCAGACCCGGTACAACATGCCGATCGAGGCTCTGTACACGGTGGTCCCGATCATCATCATCTCGGTGCTGTTCTACTTCACCGCCCGGGACGAGACGAAGCTCCTGGACCTCTCCAAGAAGCCCGACGTCACGGTCAACGTGGTCGGATTCCAGTGGAGCTGGGGCTTCAACTACATCGAGAACGTGCCCGGTTCGACCGGCGACGCCAAGACCGACAAGAACCTGGACGCGGTTCCCAAGCGGTTCAAGGACGAGTTCCCGGCGAACGCCGGCGGGGTCTACGACGTCGGTACGCCGGGCACCCGGAACCCGCAGACCAACAACCCGGGTCCGACGCTCTGGCTTCCCAAGGGCAAGACGGTCCGCTTCGTCCTCACCTCGCGCGACGTCATCCACTCCTTCTGGGTGGTGCCGTTCCTGATGAAGCAGGACGTCATCCCGGGCCACACGAACGCCTTCCAGGTGACCCCCAACCAGGAGGGCACCTTCCTCGGCAAGTGCGCCGAGCTCTGCGGCGTCGACCACTCCCGGATGCTGTTCAACGTGAAGGTCGTCTCCCCCGAGCGCTACCAGCAGCACCTCAAGGACCTCGTCAAGAAGGGGCAGACCGGTTACATTCCCGCTGGCATCGAGCAGACGAGCCACGAGAAGAACCGGGAGACGAACAACCTGTGAGCATCCTCAACGAACCCCAGGGTGCCGCGGCAGCTGAAGACTCGTACGCGAACGAGCTGCCGGTCAGGCGCAAGCAGCCCGGCAACGTCGTGGTGAAGTGGCTGACGACCACCGACCACAAGACGATCGGGACGCTGTATCTCGTCACGTCGTTCGCGTTCTTCATGATCGGTGGCGTGATGGCGCTGCTGATGCGCGCCGAACTGGCCCGGCCGGGACTGCAGTTCATGTCGAACGAGCAGTTCAACCAGGCGTTCACGATGCACGGCACGATCATGCTGCTGATGTTCGCGACGCCGCTGTTCGCCGGCTTCGCGAACTGGATCATGCCGCTGCAGATCGGCGCGCCGGACGTGGCCTTCCCCCGGCTGAACATGTTCGCCTACTGGCTCTACCTGTTCGGCTCGCTGATCGCGGTCGGCGGCTTCGTCACCCCGCAGGGCGCGGCCGACTTCGGCTGGTTCGCCTACTCCCCGCTCTCCGACGCGGTCCGCTCGCCCGGCATCGGCGCCGACATGTGGATCATGGGTCTGGCCATGTCCGGCTTCGGCACCATCCTCGGCTCGGTCAACTTCATCACCACTATCATCTGCATGCGCGCCCCCGGCATGACCATGTTCCGCATGCCGATCTTCGTGTGGAACGTGCTGCTGACCGGTGTCCTGGTGCTGCTCGCCTTCCCGGTCCTGGCCGCCGCGCTGTTCGCGCTGGAGGCCGACCGCAAGTTCGGCGCCCACGTCTTCGACGCCGCAAACGGCGGAGCACTGCTATGGCAACACCTCTTCTGGTTCTTCGGCCATCCAGAGGTGTACATCATCGCGCTGCCATTCTTCGGCATCGTCAGTGAGATCATCCCGGTCTTCGCCCGCAAGCCGATGTTCGGCTACATGGGTCTGATCGCCGCGACGATCGCCATCGCCGGCCTGTCCGTGACCGTGTGGGCGCACCACATGTATGTCACCGGCGGTGTCCTGCTGCCGTTCTTCTCCTTCATGACCTTCCTCATCGCGGTCCCGACCGGTGTGAAGTTCTTCAACTGGATCGGCACCATGTGGAAGGGCTCACTGTCCTTCGAGACACCGATGCTCTGGGTGACCGGCTTCCTGATCACCTTCACCTTCGGTGGTCTGACCGGTGTCATCCTGGCCTCGCCGCCGATGGACTTCCATGTCTCCGACTCCTACTTCGTGGTGGCCCACTTCCACTACGTCGTCTTCGGCACCGTGGTGTTCGCGATGTTCGCCGGATTCCACTTCTGGTGGCCGAAGTTCACCGGCAAGATGCTGGACGAGCGCCTCGGCAAGATCACCTTCTGGACGCTGTTCATCGGCTTCCACGGCACCTTCCTGGTGCAGCACTGGCTGGGCGCCGAGGGCATGCCGCGCCGGTACGCCGACTATCTGGCGGCCGACGGTTTCACCGCGCTGAACACGGTCTCGACGATCGCGTCGTTCCTGCTGGGTCTGTCGATCCTGCCGTTCCTCTACAACGTGTGGAAGACGGCCAAGTACGGCAAGAAGGTCGAGGTCGACGACCCGTGGGGCTACGGCCGCTCGCTGGAGTGGGCGACGTCCTGCCCGCCGCCGCGGCACAACTTCCTCACCCTGCCGCGGATCCGCAGTGAATCCCCGGCATTCGACCTGCACCACCCTGAGATCGCGGCCCTGGAGGAGCTGGAGTACGCCGGTCACGGCAGCAGCGCCATCGCGGGCGGCAAGGAGGCCGGCAAGTGAAGATCCAGGGCCGGATGTTCATGTGGCTGAGCGTCTTCGTGCTCGTCATTGCGGTCGTCTACGGCGTGTGGTCGAAGGAGCCGGCCGGTACCACGGCGCTCTTCCTGGCCTTCGGCCTGTGCATCATGATCGGCTTCTACCTGGGCTTCACCGCCCGGCGGGTCGACGCGGGTGCCCAGGACAACAAGGAGGCCGACGTCGCGGACGACGCGGGCGAGCAGGGCTTCTTCAGCCCGCACAGCTGGCAGCCGCTCGCCCTCGGCGTCGGCGGCGCGCTGGCCTTCCTCGGGATTGCGGTCGGCTGGTGGCTGCTGTACTTCTCGCTGCCGATCATCCTGATCGGCCTGTTCGGCTGGGTCTTCGAGTACTACCACGGTGAGAGCCGCACCCAGTAGCACGTACCGAGCACGCACAGGAGCCCGGACCTCCGCACGGGGGTCCGGGCTCTCGTGCGTCGTCACGCCGGGGGCGTTCACCCGTACGGTTCACCCAGCGCGCCAGCATTGACGCGGCTCCGTAACGTGAGGCCATGAGCCACACTCCGTTCCCTAGCGGCCCCCGAGCCCGCACCCGCACCCGCACCCGCACCGTCGTCGGCTGCACGCTGCTGGTGACCGCCCTCGGCACCGGCGCCCTAGCCTGCGGCTCGCACAGCGACGACCCCCTGGCGGCCAAGCCCTACGACGCCGCGGAACAGATCTCCTTCAACGCCCCGAAGGACGCCGGGAAGAAGGCCGACCCGGACAAGCCCCTGGAAGTGACCGCCAAGAGCGGTCAGGGGCGCATCACGGACGTCACGGCCGTGGACGCGACCGGACGTTATGTGGCGGGCGAACTCACGGCCGACGGCAGCCGCTGGCACAGCACCTCCCCGCTCGCCGCCGACGCCCACTACACCGTGCGGGTCAGCACGGAGAACAAGAACGGTGCGCCCGGCCGCAAGACCCTCACCTTCGACACCAGCCGGCCCACCACCAAGAAGACCCTGGATGTCACCTTCGGCCCCGAGGCGGGCGAGTACGGCGTCGGACAGCCCATCACGGCCGAACTGAACGAGCCCATCAAGGACAAGGCACAGCGGGCCGTCGTGGAGAACGCCCTCCGGGTCGACTCCACGCCCGCCGCGCAGGGCGCCTGGTACTGGGTGAACGACAAGCTGCTGCACTACCGCCCCCAGGAGTACTGGCCCGCCCACGCCACCATCCAGGTGCACAGCAACCTGGAGGGCATCCGGATCGACGACCGGCTGCGAGGCGGCAAGGCAAAGCCCTTGAAGATCACCACGGGGGACCGGGTCGAGGCCCTCACGGACGCCACCGCGCACACCCTCACGGTCTACAAGAACGGCCAGGAGATCAACCAGATCCCGATCACCACCGGCAAGCCCGGCTTCGAGACCCGCAACGGGGTCAAGGTGGTGCTGGAGAAGGAGTACTTCGTACGGATGCGCGGCAGCACCGTCGGCATCGCCGAGGGCACCTCGGACTCGTACGACCTGCCGGTGTACTACGCGACCCGCGTCACCTGGTCCGGCGAGTACGTCCACGCCGCCCCCTGGTCCGTCGGTTCCCAGGGCTACGCCAACGTCAGCCATGGCTGCACCGGTATGAGCACCGGCAACGCCAAGTGGTTCTACGACACCGTCCGCCCCGGCGACATCGTCAAGGTCGTCAACTCCAACGGCGACGAGATGGAGCCGTTCGACAACGGTTACGGCGACTGGAACATCGACTGGACCAAGTGGCGCACCGGCAGCGCCCTGACCTCCGGCTCAAACCACCAGAACGCCCCCCAACTGGAGCCCAAGGCCCTGTGACCCACGAGCCCCGCGCCCCCAAAGGGGCGCGGGGAACTGCGCGAGCGACCACGACGCCGCCGCAGTCGACCGACGGCCCACACGGCCACGGCCCAACCAAGCGGAGCGCTACACGCTGAGCAGCCGCGCCCGACGCAGCAGCGAGGCGAGCGCCGACGCGAACTCCACCGGGTCCACCGGCAGGGTCACCGCGGCATCGGCCCGGCTCCAGGTGGCCAGCCACGCGTCCTGGGGCCGCCCCATCAGCAGCAGCACGGGCGGGCAGCCGAACACCTCGTCCTTGATCTGCCGGCAGACCCCCATGCCGCCCATCGGCACGGCCTCACCGTCCAGCACACAGACGTCGATCCCGCCGCGGTCCAGCTCGCGGACGACGGCGGCCGGGGTCGCGCATTCCACGAACTCGACCAGGGGGACATCGGGGGCCGGCCGTCGGCCGGTGGCCATCCGTACCTGCTCGCGGGTGGTGGAGTCGTCGCTGTAGACCAGCACCGTGGCGGTCGGCTGCATTGTTCCTCCGAGACGTCTGCGTCGTGCGGACAAGGCCGTTGGGGCGGATGTTACTCCCATGAACACCACGTCAACACCGGTATGACAGGGGCAGACACTCCGAACGGCACCCCCGGGAGTGAGGGCGGGATAAGCGCCCGACATAATGTCGGGCGTGGCGACAGCAACGACAGTAGAAACCGGGCACGCGCACCCGTCGGTCAACCGGCCGAACCTCACCAGCGTCGGAACCATCATCTGGCTGAGTTCCGAGCTGATGTTCTTCGCGGCCCTCTTCGCGATGTACTTCACCCTGCGGTCGGTGACGGGACCGGCGCACTGGAAGTCGATGGCGCACGCGCTCAACGTGCCCTTCTCGGCGACGAACACCACGATCCTGGTGCTCTCCTCGCTCACCTGCCAGCTCGGTGTGTTCGCCGCCGAGCGCGGTGACGTGAAGAAGCTCCGCGGCTGGTTCATCGTCACCTTCGTGATGGGTGCGATCTTCGTCGGCGGTCAGATCTACGAGTACACGGAGCTGGTCAAGAAGGACGGGATCTCCCTGTCCTCCGACCCGTACGGTTCCGTGTTCTACCTGACCACCGGCTTCCACGGCCTGCACGTGACGGGCGGTCTCATCGCCTTCCTGCTGGTCCTCGGCCGCACCTACGCGGCGAAGAGGTTCACGCACGAGCAGGCGACCGCCGCCATCGTCGTGTCCTACTACTGGCACTTCGTCGATGTCGTCTGGATCGGCCTCTTCGCCACGATCTACTTGATCAAGTAAATCGGCGCGCCGGACGACGGCCACCGATCCACCACAGAAGCATCGACGCAGAAGATCCTGACACCGGGGTAATCCGTGAAAAAGCTCTCCGCACGACGACGCCATCCGCTGGCGGCGGTCGTCGTCCTACTCTTCGCGCTGGCGGCCACTGGGGGGCTGTACGCCGCGTTCGCGCCCGCGGACAAGGCGCAGGCCGACGAGACCGCCCAGTCCCTGACGACCATCGAGGAGGGCAAGAAGCTCTACTCGGTGGGCTGCGCCAGCTGCCACGGCACCGGTGGCCAGGGTTCCTCCGACGGGCCGAGCCTCGTGGGTGTGGGCGCCGCGGCCGTGGACTTCCAGGTGGGCACCGGCCGGATGCCGGCCGCGACCTCCCAGGGCGCCCAGGTCCCGAGCAAGAAGAACATCTACACGCAGGCCCAGATCGACCAGCTCGCGGCGTACATCGCCTCGCTGGGCGCCGGTCCGGAGGTGCCGACGAAGGCGCAGTACGGCCCGGAGGGTGCGGACATCGCCAAGGGCGGCGAGCTGTTCCGCACCAACTGTGCGCAGTGCCACAACTTCACCGGCAAGGGCGGTGCGCTGACCAAGGGCAAGTTCGCGCCGGACCTCGAAGATGTCGACCCGAAGCACATGTACGAGGCCATGCAGACCGGCCCGCAGAACATGCCGTCCTTCCCCGACACCACGCTGTCGGAGAAGAACAAGAAGGACATCATCGCGTACCTGAACGCGGTCAACAGCAGTGGCACCGAGAACCCCGGTGGCCTCTCGCTGGGCGGTCTCGGACCGGTCAGTGAGGGTCTGTTCTCCTGGATCTTCGGACTGGGCGTACTGGTCGCGGTCGCCGTCTGGGTCGCCGCTCGGACCGCAAAGGCCAAGAAGTCATGAGTAGCCAAGACATTCCAGAAGAGAACCTGCCGGCCGAGCACGCGCCCGGCGCGGTGAGCGTCGCGGACGAGAAGGACCCGTTCGCCGACCCGGGGCTGCCGCCGCACGAGCACCGGATCCAGGACATCGACGAGCGGGCCGCCAAGCGGTCCGAGCGGGTCGTCGCCCTGCTGTTCACGGTGTCGATGCTGGCCACCGTCGGCTTCATCGCCTCCTACGTGGCGATCCCGCACGACAAGTCGATCTTCGTCTTCCCGATCGGTCACATCAGCGCGCTCAACTTCGCGCTCGGCCTGACCCTCGGCGCGGCGCTGTTCTGCATCGGTGCGGGCGCGGTCCACTGGGCCCGCACCCTGATGTCCGACGCGGAGATCGCCGACGAACGGCACGCGATCGAGGCGACCCCCGAGGTCCGCGCGAAGGTGCACGCGGACTTCAAGCAGGGCGCCAAGGAGTCGGCGCTCGGTCGCCGCAAGCTGATCCGCAACACGATGTTCGGCGCGCTCACCCTGGTGCCGCTCTCTGGCGTCGTCCTGCTGCGCGACCTCGGCCCGCTGCCCGAGTCCAAGCTCCGCCACACGCTGTGGAAGAACGGCACGCTGCTCGTCAACATGAACACCAACGAGCCGCTGCGTCCCTCGGACGTCGCCGTCGGCTCGCTGACCTTCGCCAAGCCCGAGGGCCTGGAGGAGCACGACGAGGAGTTCCAGACCGAGATCGCCAAGGCCGCCGTGATGATCGTCCGGATCCAGCCGGACAACATCAAGGACAAGCGCGAGCTCGAGTGGTCGCACGAGGGCATCGTGGCCTACTCGAAGATCTGCACCCACGTCGGTTGCCCGATCTCGCTCTACGAGCAGCAGACGCACCATGTGCTCTGCCCGTGCCACCAGTCCACCTTCGACCTCTCCGACGGTGCCCGAGTGATCTTCGGCCCCGCCGGCCACGCCCTGCCGCAGCTGCACATCGGCGTGAGCGACGAGGGCTACCTCCAGGCGCTCGGCGACTTCGCGGAGCCCGTCGGTCCTGCCTTCTGGGAGCGCGGATGAGCACTGCAACGAACCAAGAGCCCCGCTCCGGCGGGAAGGCACCGGCCGGCGAACGCGTCGCCGACTGGGCCGACGGCCGGCTCGGGATCTACTCCCTGGCCAAGGCCAACATGCGCAAGATCTTCCCCGACCACTGGTCGTTCATGTTGGGCGAGGTCTGCCTCTACAGCTTCATCATCATCATCCTCACGGGTGTGTATCTGACGCTGTTCTTCCACCCGTCGATGAACGAGGTGGAGTACCACGGCTCGTACGTCCCGCTGCAGGGTCAGCTGATGTCCGAGGCGTTCAACTCGACCCTGCACATCTCCTTCGATGTGCGCGGTGGTCTGCTGGTCCGGCAGATCCACCACTGGGCCGCGCTGATCTTCCTCGCCGGCATGTTCGTGCACATGATGCGCGTGTTCTTCACCGGCGCGTTCCGCAAGCCGCGTGAGATCAACTGGCTGTTCGGCTTCCTGCTGTTCGTCCTCGGCATGTTCACCGGCTTCACCGGTTACTCGCTCCCGGACGACCTGCTCTCCGGCACCGGTGTCCGCTTCATGGAGGGCGCGATCCTGTCCGTGCCGATCGTCGGCACATACCTCTCGTTCTTCCTCTTCGGCGGCGAGTTCCCCGGCCATGACTTCGTGGCCCGGTTCTACTCGGTCCACATCCTGCTGCTGCCGGGCATCATGCTCGGCCTGGTGGTGGGCCACCTGATCCTGGTCTTCTACCACAAGCACACGCAGTTCGCGGGCCCCGGAAAGACCGAGAAGAACGTCGTCGGCATGCCGCTGCTGCCGGTCTACATGGCCAAGGCCGGAGGCTTCTTCTTCCTGGTCTTCGGCGCCATCGCGGCCATCGCGGCCATCGCGCAGATCAACCCGATCTGGGCCATCGGCCCCTACCGTGCGGACCAGGTGTCCACCGGCGCCCAGCCCGACTGGTACATGGGCTTCGCCGAGGGTCTGATCCGCTTCATGCCGGGCTGGGAGATCAACCTCTGGGGCCACACGCTCGTCCTGGGCGTGTTCATCCCGCTGGTCGTCTTCCCGCTGGTCCTGGCGGCGATCGCGGTCTACCCGTTCATCGAGTCCTGGGTCACCGGCGACAAGAGCGAGCACCACATCCTGGACCGCCCGCGCAACGCCCCGACCCGTACCGCGTTCGGTGTCGCCTGGATCACGATCTACATGATCACCCTGGTCGGCGGTGGCAACGACCTGTGGGCCACGCATCTGCATCTGTCGATCAACGCCGTCACCTGGTTCGTCCGGATCTTCTTCTTCGCCGGACCGGTCATCGCGTTCATCGTCACCAAGCGGATCTGCCTCGGCCTGCAGCGCCGGGACCGCGACAAGGTGCTGCACGGCCGCGAGACCGGCATCATCAAGCGCCTGCCGCACGGTGAGTTCATCGAGGTCCACGAGCCGCTCAGCCAGGAGCAGCTGCACACCCTCACGGCCCACCACCAGTACGAGCCGGCCGAGATCGGCCCGACGGTCGACGAGAACGGTGTCGAGCGGAAGGTGAAGGGTTCCGAGAAGCTGCGCGCCAAGCTCAGCGACGCCTACTACGGCGAGGACGCCCAGATCCCGAAGCCCACCGTCGAGGAGTACAAGGAGATCACGAGCGGCCACGGCCACCACTGATCGCTGCGCACGCCACACCACGTGCGAGGGGCTCCGTCCGAACACCGGACGGGGCCCCTCGCACGTCCGCCGGGTGGATAGGGTGGAGTCGATCCGTACATGACGACGATCTGCGACGACCGGAGCGGCTGATGAGCGCTGTGACCCCCGCTGGAGGCGACACCGCGGCGGGCCGTTCCTGGCCCGAGCTGCTGAGCACCCTGCTCGGCGGGCAGGACCTGAGCGCCCGTGACACGGCGTGGGCCATGGACCGCATCATGTCCGGCGAGGCGGCGGATGCCCAGATCGCCGGCTTCCTGGTGGCCCTGCGGGCCAAGGGGGAGACGGTCGAGGAGATCACCGGTCTGGTCGAGGCGATGTACCAGCATGCCAAGCCGCTGCACATCCCCGGGCCGGCCGTCGACATCGTCGGCACGGGCGGCGACCGGGCCAAGACGGTCAACATCTCGACGATGTCCGCCATCGTGCTCGCGGGCACCGGCGCCAAGGTCGTCAAGCACGGCAACCGGGCGTCCTCCTCGGCCAGCGGATCCTCCGATGTGCTCGAACAGCTCGGCATCAATCTGGATCTGACGCCCGAACGCGTGGCGCGGGTGGTCGAGGAGGCCGGGATCACCTTCTGCTTCGCGGCCGCCTTCCACCCCTCGATGCGGTTCGTCGGCGCGGTCCGGCGCGACCTGGGGATCCCGACCTCGTTCAACCTGCTCGGCCCGCTGACCAACCCGGCCCGGGTCACCGCCTCGGCGATCGGCTGCTTCGACACCCGGATGGCGGGGCTCATCGCCGGGGTGCTGGCCGAGCGCGGCTCGTCCGCGCTGGTGTTCCGCGGGGACGACGGCCTGGACGAGCTGACGATCACCGCCACCTCCCGGGTGTGGAGGGTGCGCGACGGCAAGATCACCGAGGAGGTCTTCGACCCGCGCGAGGTCGGCCTCGACCTGGTGCCCGTGGCGGCGCTGCGCGGCGCCGACCCCGCCTACAACGCCGGGGTGGCCCGGCGGCTGCTGGACGGCGAGACGGGCCCGGTGCGGGACGCCGTCCTGCTGAACTCGGCGGCGGCACTGGTGGCCCTGGAACCGGGGGACGGGCCGTTGGTGGAGCGGATCCGGGCCGGCATGGCCAAGGCAGCCGAGTCGATCGACTCGGGCGCGGCCCGGCGGACGCTCGAACGGTGGGCCGCCGCCACCCACGCCTGAACCCTCGTACGGCGCTGTGCCTCAAGGCGTGGTCCAGGATGCGGACCACGCCTTGCGCACAGAAGATCGTGTGGCAGGATGTCTCCAGGTCATGAGCGACAGTCATTCGGCCCCGGCCGACTGTCCGGCAACCCTCCGTCCGTGGCGGGGTGCCCCGGGTGAAGACCAGGCCGTAGGCAGCGAGGTCTGCGGCAAGCGCGGACCCCTCGCACTCTGCTGAGTGATGCAGCCCAGGGGTCCTGGTCGTCGAGGGAGCCTCTCGTGAGCAAGCGAATGCGATAGGGCCGCAGAGCCCCGCCTCCGCGTACCCCTTTCACCCCTTCCCACGCCGAGCCCTGCCCGACGCAGCTGTGCTCGCGTGGTGAATTCCGCCTGCATTCACGGGAGTTGTGCCATGTCCGTCTCCACCGCTGCCTCCGCCCAGTCGCTCTGCGCCCCGCTGCCCGTCCTCGGCCGCGATGTCACCGTGCCGCTCGTCACCGGCGGCGAGGTCACCTATGCCGCCCTCGACTACGCGGCCAGCGCCCCCGCCCTCCAGCGCGTCTGGGACGACGTGGCCGCCTACGCCCCCTACTACGGCAGCGTGCACCGCGGCGCCGGCTACCTCTCGCAGCTGTCCACCGACCTGTTCGAGAACGCCCGCGCGACCGTCGCCGAGTTCCTGGACTGCCGCCCCGACGACCAGTTGATCTTCACCCGCTCCACCACCGACTCGCTCAACCTGCTGGCGTCCGCGCTCCCCGCCGACTGCCAGGTCTTCGTCTTCGAGACCGAGCATCACGCCTCGCTGCTGCCCTGGAAGGACGCCCAGGTCAGCTACCTCGACGCCCCGCGCACCCCGGCGCAGGCCGTCGCGACCCTTCAGGCGGCACTGGCCGACCGTTCCCCCAGCGCTCGGCTTCGCTCGACCGGCTCGGGCCCCGACAGCCCGGCCCTGGTCTGCGTCACCGGTGCCTCCAACGTCACCGGCGAGCTGTGGCCGGTGCGTGAGCTGGCCGCCGTCGCCCATGCGCACGGCGCCCGGATCGTCCTGGACGCCGCCCAGCTCGCCCCGCACCACCCGGTGTCGGTGCGGGATCTCGACGTCGACTGGGTCGCCTTCTCCGGACACAAGCTGTACGCCCCGTTCGGTGCCGGTGTGCTGGCCGGACGCGCCGACTGGCTGCGCGCGGCCGAGCCGTATCTCGCGGGCGGCGGGGCGAGCCGTACGGTCACCCGGCGGGCGGACGGGGGCGTGGCCGTGGAGTGGCACGAGACGGCTGCCCGCCATGAGGCCGGCTCGCCGAACGTGATCGGCGCCTACGCCGTCGCCTCGGCCTGCAAGGCCCTCACGGAAGCCGGTTTCGACACCCTGGTCGCCCGCGAGCGGCACCTGATCGACACGGTTCGCGCGGGGCTCGCCGAGGTCCCCGAGGTCCGGGTCCTCTCCCTGTTCGGCGACGCCGCGCCGCGGGTCGGCGTGCTCTCCTTCGTGGTCGAGGGCTGGAACAGCTCCCACTTCGCGGCCGCGCTCTCCGCCGAGTACGGCATCGGCGTCCGCGACGGGCTCTTCTGCGCCCACCCTCTCGTCCGCACTCTTCTGGGCAGCGACCCGCAGTCCCAGGGGGAGTGCGGTGCGCCGGAGGCCGCGCCCGGCGAGAAGTCCCTCAACGCGATCCGCGTCAGCTTCGGCGCGGGTACGCCCGACGAACACGTCGACCGGTTCGTGAACGCCGTCAAGCAGCTGATCCGGGACGGCGCGAAGTGGCAGTACCACACGGAGAACGGCCGCTGCGTCCCCGCAGCCTGACCCAACACCCAAGCGCCCCCGCCGGGGAACGAACCCGCACGACATACCAGCACGTAGAAGCCCCCGGAGGGGTGCGCGGGGAACGGCGCGCCCAGCCACGATGGCGCGGGAGCCAACGGCTGGCAGACGCCCCCGGAGGGGCGCGGGGAACTGCGCGATCAGCCACGACGGCGCCGCAGCCGATCGACGGCACATCGCGGCTTTCCCAGCGGAGCGCTTAGCGCCTAGTTGTCCAGGCCGATGGCGAAGGCCGCTTCCAGGTCATGCTGCGAGTACGTACGGAAGGCCACGTGGGTGTCCGTGGCCTCCACGCCCTGGATCTTGCTGATGCGGCCGGGGATGACCTCGGCGAGGTCCTCGTGCCGGCCGACCCGGACCATGGCGATCAGATCGTAGGTGCCGGTGACCGAGAAGACCTCGCTGACGCTGTCCAGCGCCGCGATCTGCTCGGCGATCTCGGGGATCCGGTCCACGCTGGTCTTGATGAGCACGATCGCGGTGATCACGGCTGTTTCTCTCCCTCGGGAGCCGGAGCTGGGGCGGCCTTCACTCTAGCCCGACGCCCGAACCGCACCCACGCGAGGACGAAGCCCAGCGAGAAGCCCACCAGGTGGGCCAGGTAGGCCACCCCGGGCCCCTGGGTGGCCTGCCGCGCCTCCGCCCACTGCAGCGCCGCCCAGAAGGGCAGTACGACCCAGGCGGGGAAGCGCAGCGGGAGGAAGAAGAGGAAGGGGAGGAGACTGGTGACACGGGCGCCGGGGAACAGGAACAGGAACGCCCCGAGCACCGCGGAGATCGCCCCGGAGGCACCGACCAGGGACTGCTGGGAGCCGGCGTTGGCGGCCGCGTAACCGATCAGCGCCAGATAGCCGCAGCCGACGTAGAACAAGGTGAACTGCACGCGGCCCATCCGTTCCTCGGTCATCACCCCGAAGACATAGAGGAAGAGCATGTTGCCGAGCAGATGCACCCAGCTGCCGTGCACGAACAGCGCCGTGGCGGGGGTGAGCGCCTCCCCGGCCGGGCCGTCGAACAGGTTCGCGGGGACGACACCCCAGCGCCGGAAGTACGCCCGCTGCGCGGCCGCCAGCCCGTCACCGGTGCCGTACGTCGGATTGAACCCGGACGCGGGCCCGATCACGAAGATCAGACAGCACAGGGCGATCAGGGCGTGCGTCATCGGCGCCGACGAGCCACGGACCGCTCTGCAGGTCCGCCCGGCCATCGCGCTCCAGTTGCTGATCATGAATACAGAGCATGACGTAACGGCACGCAGTAGCACAGATCGCCTCGCCGCCGTGGACGAACGGGCGACGAGGACCCGCCAGGCCGTAGGGTTACGAGCCACACACGCCGGGCAGACGGCGTGTCACGGACACTGGAAGGAAGCGAACAGTCACGATGCCGGTTCCCCTGCCGACCGCCACGACCCGATGGCGCTGCACCCTCTGCGGCAACCTCACCCGCTTCGATGTGACCCGCGCATCGAAGGTCGTCGAGTACATCCACCTCGATCTCGCGGGCGAGCCGAAGGTCGAGGAGCGTGAGGTGGTCAGTGAGACCATCGAGTCGGTGCGCTGCCGCTGGTGCAACGCGATGGACCAGGTGGAACTGGTGGACAGGCCGGGCGCCGACTCCTGAGCGCAGGAGGCGGCCCCGCACGGACCTTGGGGTGTGACGGATGGCGGAGACCGCAGGCGGGGGGCCGGGCGACGGCACCGCCGAGGTGCTTGACCGTCCGCTGCCCGACGGTGTGCGACGCCGCGTCGTACAGATCGTGTCGGACGGCTTCGGTGGTCTGACGATCGGTGAACTGCCCAGCCAATTGCGGCAGTATGCCCGGTTTGCCCCGAATCGCCGAGCCAAGTTCGCGGGCAACGCGATGGCCGCGGCCCTGGAGTCCGATCCGCTGTTCCGGCAGCGCATCGGCGAGAAGCTGAGAGAGGCGCAGCCGGAGCTGTCCGGCGCCCTCGACTCCGGCTCGCCGCCCCCGGCCGCGGACCCGCTCGATGTGGCGGCCGCGGCCTATGTACTGCGCCCGGCGGGCTGGGTGAAACTGGTGGCCGCGGCCGGCGAGGAGGCCCAACGGGCGGACGCCGAGCGCGCCGACGAGGAGAGCCGGGCCGAGCTGGAGCGGCTGAGCGCGGAGCTGGAGCGGACCCGCGACCACACCCGGGCCGAGACCGAACGGCTGCGCGCCGAGCTGGAGTCGGCGAAGCGGGAGGCCGAATCGCTGCACCGCAAGCTCCGCGCGGCCCTCAGCGACGTCAAGCGGGGCGACGCCGCCCTGCGCAAGGCGCAGAGCGAGATCGAGGCGGTGCGTGCCGAGGCGCAGGCGCAGGTCTCGGCCGCCGAGAGCGAGACCCGGCGGCTCAAGGCCCGCCTGGGGGAGGTCGAGGCCGCCCTGGAGGCCAGCCGCAGGGCGGCCCGGGAGGGGCGCAGCGTCGAGGACATGCGGGTGCGGCTGCTGCTCGACACCGTCCTGGACGCGGCCCAGGGCCTGCGCCGTGAGCTGGCGCTGCCGCCCGTCTCGGTACGGCCCGCCGAGACCGTGGATGCGGTGGAGCCGGGCCGGATGACCCCGAAGGACATCGCCGCACGGGCGCTGTCCGAGCACGATCCGGCCGTCCTGGACCAGCTTCTCGCCCTGCCCCAGGCCCACTTGGTGGTCGACGGCTACAACGTCACCAAGACCGGCTATCCGCAGATGCCGCTGGAGAAGCAGCGGCTGCGGCTGCTCGGCCAGCTCTCGCAGCTCGCCGCGCAGACCGGCGCCGAGGTGACCTGTGTCTTCGACGGCGCCGAACTGGCCGCCCCGGTGCTGCTCGCCCCGCCGCGCGGGGTGCGGGTGCTGTTCTCCAAGCCGGGCGTCACGGCCGATGAGCTGATCCGTCAGCTGGTGCGGGCCGAGCCGCCCGGCCGGCCGGTCATCGTCGCCTCGACCGATCGCGAGGTGGCCGACGGCGTCGCCCGTGCGGGCGCCCGGCCGGTGGCTTCTGCGATGCTTCTCAAGCGACTGTCGTGAACGCCAACGTATGCGTTTGATGCCGGAATTAGCCCAAGTGTCACGCAACGTAGCGTCAAGCGGACATCACAGCATGTGAGTTGTGGGCAAAGAATGCATGGAGTGACGGATTTTTTCCTCTGAGGATTTGAACTGATCACAACTGGGTCACTAGGGTCGGCTCGAACCTCCACACGGGTGATCACTCAAAAGAAGGAGCCCGTCTCCGTGGCGTCCCATCGTCGACCGAAGCAGCCGAGTCGCACGCGCGTGACCGTGCTGACCACCGCAGCCGCCGCTGCCGTAGCCCTGAGCTCGCAGGCCGCCAACGCGGCTCCCAGCGAGAAGCTGAGCAAGGACGAGGTCAAGGCCAAGGTCGACAAGCTCTACGAGCAGGCGGAACAGGCCACCGAGAAGTACAAGGGGGCCAAGGAGAAGCAGGAGAAACTCCAGAAGGAGATCTCCACCATCCAGGACAGCGTCGCCCGCGGCCAGGAGGACCTGAACAAGCTGCGCGACGGCCTGGGCACCATGGCCAGCGCGCAGTACCGCTCGGGCGGCATAGACCCGTCCGTCCAGCTCTTCCTGTCCGCCAACCCGGACGACTACCTCGACAAGGCGTCCACGCTCGACCAGTTGAGCGGCCAGCAGGTCGACGCCCTGAAGAAGATCCAGGACAAGCAGCGCGAACTCGCGCAGCAGCGGACCGAGGCGGCCGACAAGCTCAAGGACCTCTCCGCCGCCCGCACCGAGCTGGGCAAGAAGAAGACCGAAGTCCAGGGCAAGCTCGCCGAGGCGCAGCGGCTGCTCAACTCCCTGACGGCCAAGGAGAAGGCGGCGCTCGCCGCCAAGGAGGACCGCGCCAACCGCTCCTCCACCGAGCGTGTGAAACTCGGCAAGACCAGCTCCGCCTCCGGCCGGGCCGCCGCCGCCTTCTCCGCCGCCCAGTCCAAGATCGGCTCGCCGTACGTCTGGGGCGCCACCGGCCCCTCCTCCTTCGACTGCTCGGGTCTGACCTCCTGGGCCTACGCCCAGGCCGGCGTCGGCATACCGCGCACCTCCGAGGCCCAGGCCAACGCCGGCCAGCGCATCTACAGCCAGAGCGACCTCAAGGTCGGCGACCTGGTGATCTTCTACGGCGACCAGCACCACGTCGGCCTGTACGCCGGCAACGGCCAGGTGCTGCACGCCCCCCGCACCGGCACGGTCGTCCGCTACGAGTCGATCAACAACATGCCGTTCCAGTTCGGCGTCCGGGTCTGAGCTTCGGCCTCCCGGTCTGAGCCGCACGCCTCTGCCGACCGGGCTTCCATGGCGCCCGAACGGGCGAATCCCGATAACCCAAACTGACTCCACGCCCCGCCGGTGACCTGCGTCAGCGGCGGGGTGTCACGCTGTGCGACCGGTTGCGGTCTTTGGCCGACGGGCGCCCGCGCGGCTACTGTCTGCCGCGTTTCCCCCACGGCCGGGACAATCCCGTCCCGGCCCCGGGGAACGGCAACCGTCCGTCGGCAGCACGTGAGCCGAAGGGGCGGGCCGGTGCTACGGGACAAGGGCGCGCAGGCCGCAGGGTCGAGCGTGACCGCTCCGCGGCACCGGCCGCGGCCCCGCAGGCGAGCGAGCGGTCACGAGGTGAAGGAGTGCGGCCTTCCGTGGGGTCCCATCGCCGCCTTGCACCATCCGGGTTCGACCGGGGCGCCACCGTCCTGTGTGTACTGTCCGCGGCCACCGCCGCACTGGGCGCCGTACCGGCGAGCGCCGCGCCGCCCGGCCACGGTCCCGCCGAGGTGGACCGCCTCTACACGGAGGCCGAGCAGGCGACCGAGGCATACAACCAGGCCGACGAACAGGCCGGGAAGCTGCGCGAGCAGGTCCGCGAGGCGCAGGACCGCATCGCCCGCCAGCAACAGCGCGTCAACACCATGCGGGAGGAGCTGGGGTCGCTGGCCGGCGCCCAGTACCGCGGCGGCGGCATCGACCCCACGGTCGCCCTGCTGCTGACCGCGGACCCGGGCGACTACCTCGACAAGGCCACCACCCTCGACCGGATCGGCACCCGCCAGGCCGGCCGGCTGCGGGAACTCCAGTCGGCCCTGCGCGAACTCGCCCAGGAGCGGACCGCGACGGCCGGAAAGCTGTCCCGGCTGGAGAAGAGCCGAGAGGCCGTCGCCGCGCACAAGCGGACCGTGGAACACAAGCTGGCCAAGGCCCGGGAACTGCTCAACTCCCTGCCGGGCGCGCAGCGCACCGCCTATGAGCGGGCCTCCCGCGACGACCGGGCCGACCTGCCCGGCCTGCGGGGCGCCGGCGCCCCCAGCGCCCGCGCCGCCGCGGCCGTCGCCGCCGCGCGTTCCGTCCTCGGCCGCCCCTACATCTGGGGGGCCAACGGGCCCGCCGGCTTCGACTGTTCGGGCCTGACGCAGTGGTCGTACGCGCAGGCCGGGGTCGCGCTGCCGCGCACCTCGCAGGAACAGCGGTACGCCGGCCGACAGGTCCCGTTCTCCCAGATCCGCCCCGGCGATCTGGTCGTCTACCGCTCGGACGCCGGCCATGTCGGCATGTACGTCGGCAACGGCCAGGTGATCCACGCCCCCCACCCCGGCGCCCCGGTGCGCTACGACCCGGTGGGGATGATGCCCGTCTCGTCGGTCACCCGGGTCTGACCGGGCGCCACGGGCCGTACGATCGGGCAGATGGCTGGTCGCAGGCGGAGCTGGCGTTCGGGAGTCGTCGCGCTGTGTCTGCTGCTCGTCCCGCTGGCCGGGTGCGGCGGCGGCCGGGCGACGGCGGACCCGGCGCGGGCCGAGGTGCAGCAGGTGCAGCAGGTGCTCGACCGGCGCGCCGCGGCCCTCCTCGGGCACGACGAGACGGCGTACGGCGAGACGGGCACCCGCACCGGGTACCCGAACCTGCGCGCGGTGCCGCTGGCGTCCTGGACCTACCGTGTGACCGGCCTGCGGCACACCGGCGCGGACGTCACCGCCGAGGCCCGGCTGAGCTACCGGGTCCGGGGCTACGACCGGGCCCCCGTCACCACCGAGCGCACTCTCGACCTCAGCCGCACCGCCGACGGACGCTGGTACGTCGACTCCGACCGGCCCGCGCGCAAGGCCGGACAGCAACTGTGGGACCAGGGCGCCGTGTCGGCCGTCGCGGGCGCGCACAGCCTGGTCCTCGGGGTCGGGCAGTCCGCTCGGACGCTGAACGCCTACGCGCGGCTCGCCGAGCGTGCGGTCCCGGCCGTGTCGGGGGCCTGGGGCACGGACTGGACCCGGCGGGTCGTCGTGCTCGTCCCAGGGACCCTGGACGGGATGGCGGGCCTGCTCGGCGCTCCGGCCTCCTCGTACCGGGGGATCGCCGCGGTCACCACCGGCGAGGCGGGCGGCCCGGCCCGGACTCCCGCGGACCGGATCGTGGTCAACCCGGAGGCGTACGCCCTCCTCGGCGACGTCGGCAAGCAGGTGGTGCTCACCCACGAGACCACCCATGTGGCCACCCGCGCGCACACCACACCGGCCACCCCGTTGTGGCTGTCCGAGGGGTACGCGGACTGGGTCGGCTACCTGGGTACGGGGCGCACACCGGCGCAGGCGGCGCCGGAGCTGTCCCGCGCCGTCCGCGCCGGGCGGGTCCCGGCGGACCTGCCGGCCGATGGGGACTTCGGCTTCACCGGCGACCCCGCGCGGCTCGCCCGGGCCTACGAGGGCGGCTGGCTGGCCTGCCGGATGATCGCCGAACGCTGGGGCGAGGACCGGCTCGACGCGTTCTACCGCGCGGTCGGCGCGCACGGGCGGCGGGCGGGCGCGGTCGAGGACGCGCTGCGCCGGGTGCTCGGGACGAGCCTGCCCGACTTCACCGGGCGGTGGCGGGACTACCTGAGGGAACAACTCGGCTGAGCGAGCCGCTCTTACGGCCTCCCACAGCCAGGCACCCTCGACCTCACCGGTCACCCGCGCGACGCCCGGCATGCCCTGCCGGAACAGATCGTCGGCCTCCTCCGCGCGCACCGGGCAGCCGTCTCGGCGGAAGAAGCTCGCGGGGGTTTTCGGGACGTCACGGCGGCGGAGCGGCACAGCGGCTTGGTCGCCGGCTTCACCGTGCGGCAGGCGGTGCAGCATGGTCCGGTACGTCGTGCGTCGGGCCGCCTCGATCCGCGCGGTGTACACCTGCGGGGCGGGTTGGGGCGCGCGGCGGGGGAGCGGGCGGCCGGTGCCCGTGGCGGGGACGCCGGCTCGTGGCGGGCGTCCTGTTCGGCGTGACGTCGCCGTGGCTCCCGGCTGCCCCCGGCACCGGACCCGGCGTCGCCCACCAGGCCGTGTTCTTCCTGTCCTTCCTGTTCTTCCTGTTCTTCCTGCGCCCTGTCGGTCCCCTGGAGGGCAGCCGGGAAGCGTCGGCGCTGGTGCGCGTGACGCTCCTCGGCACCGCCGTCCAACTGCCGCTGGCGTACGCCCAGTCGGGTTTCGGGGCTCGGGCCGTGCCGGGTGTGCCTGGGTGATGGCGATGGCCGCCCAGTGCGCCGCCGTGGCGCTGCTGTTCCGGCGTATCCCGCGTATCGCGTATCCCGCGTATTCGGCGTCAGGAGGAGACCGGGGTTTCCTTCGTGCGGGCGGTCTGACCGGGCAGCGGAGCCGGGCGGTCCGCCGGGACCGTGGACCGCCACAGCCGGTGGGCGGCTAGCAGCGCGGCGGTGACCAGCAGGCCGTTGCGCAGGAACAGCAGGCCCGTGCCGTACCAGTCGCCGGCCACGACGTGCGAGAAGCCGACCGGGAACTCCAGGACGGTCACCAAGGTGGCCGCCAGGACCAGCAGGGCGGGTCGGCCCATCCGGGTGCCGCGGAAGGACACGCAGACCGCGGCCAGGCCGATCAGCCAGACCATGTACTGCGGGCTGATCACCCGGCTCGTCGTGGTGAACAGCAGCACCGCCGTGAACGCCGTGTCGGCGAGCGTGTGCGGCCGGAACCGGGTGTCGGGGTGGGCCGCCAGCCGCCACAGCAGCAGCCAGCCGAAGGCGGCGCCGCTGAGCGTCAGCGCGACGGTGCTCATCAGGCCGACGTACGGCCCCAGGAACTCCACCGAGCCGTAGTTCAGCAGCACCTCGCCCCGCCAGCCGAAGTGCCGGGCCACGTGGAAGACCAGGGCGCCCAGCGACTCCACCTCGGTGCCCCGGTCGCGCTGGAAGGCGAGGAAGGCGAAGGCCCCGGGCATGGCGACCGCGAACAGTGCCGCCACCCCCGCCGCGGTGGCCGCCGCGGCGCCCCACGCCCGCAGCCGCACGGCACCCACCAGGAGCAGCGCGGGCCACACCTTGACCATCGCCCCGAAGCCGACGAGCGCGCCCATCATCCGGGGGCGGCGGGTCCCCGCGAACAGCGCGGCCACCGCCACCGCGGTGACCATCACGTCGTAGCGGGCGTAGGCCGTCGGGCCGAGCAGTGGGAGGCCCACCACCCACACCCAGGCCCCGCGCGGCGACTTGCCGGGGCGGCGGCCCGCGTACCCGAGCAGGGCGAGGACCGCCAGGTCGGCGAGGAGGGCCAGCAGGAAGAAGGCGGTGGGGTAGGAGAGGAAGGGCAGGATGCCCGGCGCGAGCACGGCGAGCGCGGCGGCGGGCGGGTACTGCCAGGTCACGTCGTCCAGCGGGAACGTCCCGTGGCGCAGCACCTCGTACCAGCCGTGGTAGATCACCGACACGTCGGTCGTGACGTCCGCACCGGGGAAGACCAGCACCCGGAAGACGAAGAGCAGCAGCATCAGCCGGGTCAGTCCCCAGGCCCCCAGCAGTCCGGCCAGGGGCCATCTCGCGCCCGCCATGTTCACCTGGGCCCCTGTTCGTCGTGGCTCGTCGTGGCTTGTCTTGAGGGGGCCATGATGACGCGTCGGGCTGTGCGAGGTCTGCCAATGCGGTCGCACGGCGTGGACGCGTCGCCCGCGCGGCGCTTCCGGGCGTCCGGGTTCGTGGCCAGTCGGCGGGCCCGGTCGACATGGGCAGCCGAGATCCATGGCCGGGACGAGGTCCCTCCCCGGCCGGGGCGCCGAGGGTGCTGCTGGACGCGGCCCGGTCCGGCCGAATCGGCGCCGGCACGCCATCCGCTACCGGTGCCGGGCTCGAAGGACGTTACCGGCACCGGTGCCGGTGCCTGGTCTGAGGACCGTTCGGTGGTGAAGGAAGCGCGATGGGTCTGCTCGTCCTGATGCCGGTGGGCTTGTCGGCCGGCGTCCCTGGGCGGCGCCGTCGTAGCGGCCCTGGTGGGCCTCGTCGTGTGGACGAGGACCCGGCTCGGGCGGCGCGGCGCGTCCCGACAGCGGGATCGCGGCCCGCTCGGGGCCCCGGACCGCCCGCCGGTTCTCGGGTGCGTTGGATAGGTTGGGCGGTGATGCACAAGACCTTGATCGTCACCAACGACTTCCCGCCCCGGCCGGGCGGCATCCAGGCGTTCCTGCACAACATGGCGCTCCGCCTCGATCCCGAGCGGCTCGTCGTCTACGCCTCCACCTGGAAGCGCGGCCCGGAGGGCGCCGAGGCCACGGCCGCCTTCGACGCCGAGCAGCCCTTCACCGTCGTACGCGACCGCACGACGATGCTGCTGCCCACGCCCGCCGTGACGGAGCGGGCGGCGGGGCTGCTGCGGGAGCACGGGTGCACCTCGGTGTGGTTCGGGGCGGCGGCGCCGCTCGGGCTGATGGCGCCCGCCCTGCGTAAGGCGGGCGCCGAGCGGCTGGTGGCCACCACCCACGGGCACGAGGCCGGCTGGGCCCAACTGCCCGCCGCCCGGCAACTGCTGCGCAGGATCGGGGAGTCCACCGACACGATCACCTACCTCGGCGGGTACACGCGCACGCGGATCGCCGCCGTGCTGACCCCGGCCGCCGCCGGGCGTATGGTGCGGCTGCCGCCCGGCGTCGACGAGAAGACCTTCCATCCGGGGTCCGGCGGTGCCGAGGTGCGGGCGCGGCTCGGGCTGACCGAGCGGCCGGTCGTGGTGTGCGTCTCGCGGCTGGTGCCGCGCAAGGGCCAGGACACGCTGATCCGGGCCCTGCCCCGGATCCTCGCCGAGCAGCCCGACGCGGTGCTGCTGATCGTCGGAGGCGGACCGTACGAGAAGGAGCTGCGCAGGCTCGCCCAGGACACCGGGGTGGCGGGCTCGGTGCGCTTCACCGGCGCCGTGCCCTGGTCCGAACTGCCCGCGCACTACGGCGCCGGGGATGTCTTCGCGATGCCCTGCCGGACCCGGCGGGGCGGGCTCGACGTCGAGGGGCTCGGGATCGTCTATCTGGAGGCATCCGCGACCGGGCTGCCGGTCGTCGCCGGGGACTCGGGCGGCGCGCCCGACGCGGTGCTCGACGGGGAGACCGGATGGGTCGTCCGCGGCGGCGACCCGGACGAGGCCGCCGAGCGGATCGTCGTGCTCCTCGGCGACCCCGAGCTGCGCCGTCGGATGGGGGAGCGCGGGCGGGAGTGGGTCGAGGAGAAGTGGCGCTGGGACCTGCTGGCCCAGAAGCTGAAGGACCTGCTGTAGCCCAATGCCCCGAAAGGGGCGCGGGGAACTGCGCGACAACCCACAACGCAGCCGCACCCGCCAACGGTGACCAACCATCCCCCCTCGGACGGCGCTTCCGTCGGACCGTGCTTCCTGGCGAACGGCGCCTCCCGGCGGACGGCGCTTCCGTCGGACCACCCTTCCCGGCCGACCGAGCTTCCGGCGGACGGCGCTTCCCGGCGGAACCGCGGAACCCCCTACTTCCGGTAGATCGCCTCGACCTCGTCCGTGAAGTCCTTCGCCACCACGTTCCGCTTCAGCTTGAGCGACGGGGTGAGGTGCCCCGACTCCTGCGTGAACTGGCCGGACAGAATCCGGAACTTCCGCACCGATTCCGCCGTCGACACCGCGGCGTTGCCGTCGTCGACCGCTTCCTGGACCGCCGCGAGCAGCGCCGGGTCCTCGCGCAGCGACGCCACGGTGGAGTCCGCGGGCTTGCCGTGCTCGGCGGCCCAACGGCCCAGGAACTCCTCGTCCAGGGTGATCAGCGCGCCGACGAACGGCCGCCCGTCGCCGACCACCATGCACTCCGCGACCAGCGCGTGCGCCCGGATACGGTCCTCGATCACGGCCGGGGCGACGTTCTTGCCGCCCGCGGTGACGATGATCTCCTTCTTGCGCCCGGTGATCCTCAGATAGCCGTCCTCGTCCAGGGTGCCGATGTCCCCGGTGTGGAACCAGCCGTCGGCCAGCGCCTCCGCGGTCGCGGCCTCGTTGTTCCAGTACTCCTTGAACAGGTGCTCGCCGTGCAGCAGCACCTCGCCGTCGTCGGCGATGCGGATCACGGAACCCGGCAGCGGCTGGCCGACCGTGCCGATCTTCTGCCGGTCCCAGGGGTTGAACGCGGTCGCCGCGCAGGACTCGGTCAGGCCGTAGCCCTCCAGGACCGTGAAGCCGATGCCGCGAAAGAAATGGCCTAGGCGCTCGCCCAGCGGGGCACCGCCGGAGATCGCGTACTCGCCGCGCCCGCCGAGCACCGCGCGCAGCTTGCCGTAGACCAGCTGGTCGAAGACCCGGTGCTTGATCCGCAGCCCGAGCGACGGGCCCGACGGGGTGTCCTGCGCCTTGCTGTAGGCGATCGCGGTGTCCGCCGCCTTGTCGAAGATCTTCCCCTTGCCGTCCGCCTGCGCCTTGGCGCGCGCCGCGTTGTAGACCTTCTCGAAGACCCGGGGCACGCCCAGGATCAACGTCGGGCGGAACGCGGCCAGTTCGTCGGTGAGGTGCTTGACGTCCGGGAGGTTGCCCAGCTTGATCGGCGCCATCATCGGCGCGATCTGCACCAGCCGGCCGAAGACGTGCGCGAGCGGCAGAAACAGCAGGACCGAGCACTCGCCGGTGCGGAACAGCGGCCGCAGCCGCTCGACGATGTTGCCGCACTCGGCGAAGAATGCCCGGTGGGTGAGCACACAGCCCTTGGGGCGGCCGGTCGTGCCGGACGTGTAGACGATGGTCGCCGCGTCATCGGCCTTGGCGAGCGAACTGCGCTCCTCCACCGTCGCGTCCGTGAGGTCCCGGCCCAGCCGACCCAGCTCCGCGACGCCCCCGGCGTCGATCTGCCAGACGTGCTTGAGCGCGGGCAGTCGGTCGCGTACCGCGTCCACGGCGGCGGCGTGGCCGTCCTGCTCCACGATGCAGGCGGTGGCGCCCGAGTCGGAGAGGATCCACTGCGTCTGCTCCGGCGAACTCGTCTCGTACACCGGCACGGTGACCGCGCCCGCGCTCCAGATCGCGAAGTCGAGGAGCGTCCACTCGTAGCGGGTGCGGGACATCAGGCCGACCCGGTCGCCGGGCTGGACGCCGGACGCGATGAGCCCCTTGGCGGCGGCGCGCACCTCGGTCAGGAACTCCGCGGCGGTCACGTCCTGCCAGCCGTTGCCGGTCTTGCGGGCGATGACGGCGACATCGGGATGCTGCGCGGCGTTTCTGCGGACGATATCGGTCAGATTGCCGTCTGCAGGGACCTCGTACAAAGCCGGAAGGCTGAACTCGCGCAAGACTGCTGCTCCTCATAGGGCGCCGGCGCCACGACGTGGTGCGCTGCGACGCTGCGGTCCAAGGCTCGGGCAGGTGCTCGGGCACCCACCAGGGGCCTCCCGGCCCGTTGGTTGAAAACTAGAGCACGATGGGACTGCCCGGACGCTACCCGCCGGTATCGCTCCTTCGACAGGGTCCCGGCGGGTTGTTCGCTGCGTCACACAGGTTGTGTTCCTGCGCGCACAGTAGTCCACGGTTTTCCTGACGGGCCAGTGGCCGCAGGCCCGGACGCCACTGTTCACATATGCCGCACAGGCTTACCCTTGATCGCCATGGCACCCCCACTCGCCGGCAACCGAAGGACCCGCGTCCATGTGGTCAGTGACGTGCACGGCAACGCCCGCGACCTGGCCCAGGCCGGCGACGGCGCCGATGCCCTGATCTGCCTGGGCGACCTCGTGCTCTTCCTCGACTACGCCGACCACTCGCGCGGGATCTTCCCCGACCTGTTCGGCGCGGAGAACGCCGACCGCATCGTCGAACTGCGCACCGCCCGCCGCTTCGAGGAGGCACGCGCGTTCGGGGCCCGGCTGTGGGCGGGCATCGGCACCGACCGGGCCATCGCCATCGAGAAGGCGGTGCGCCGCCAGTACGCCGAGCTGTTCGCCGCCTTCCCCACGCCGACGTACGCGACCTACGGCAATGTCGACATGCCGCCTCTGTGGCCGGAGTACGCCCGGCCCGGCACCACGGTCCTGGACGGTGAACGGGTGGAGATCGGCGGCCGGACCTTCGGCTTCGTCGGCGGCGGGCTGCGCACTCCGATGCGCACGCCGTACGAGATCGACGACGACGCGTACGCGGCGAAGATCGAGGCGGTCGGTGAGGTCGACGTGCTGTGCACACACATCCCGCCCGAGGTGCCGGAACTCGTGTACGACACGGTGGCCCGCCGGTTCGAGCGGGGCAGCCGGGCGCTGCTCGACGCGATCCGCCGCACCCGGCCCCGCTACGCGCTCTTCGGCCATGTCCACCAGCCGCTGGTCAGGCGGATGCGGATCGGCGCCACGGAATGCGTGAACGTCGGGCACTTCGCCGGCACGGGCAGGCCGTGGGCGCTCGAATGGTGAGGGGCGCGCGGAGGGGGTGAAACCGGTGGTCGGGCGCGCGGTAGCCTTCACGCTGCACACACGTACGCAACACACGTGCGCACGACGACCTCTCTGTACCGATCTACTTGTACCGGTCTTCTTGTAACCGGTCTGTACCGGCCCGCATCCGGAGGAGCCACGGCGATGGCGGAACACACCAGCTCAAGCATCACCATCGAGGCGGCACCCGCCGACGTCATGGGGGTGATCGCCGACTTCGCCCGCTACCCGGACTGGACCGGTGAGGTAAAGGAGGCGGAGGTCCTCAAGACCGACGACCGGGGCCGCGCCGAACAGGTCCGCCTCGTCATGGACGCCGGCGCGATCAAGGACGACCAGACCCTGGCCTACACCTGGACCGGCGACCGTGAGGTCTCCTGGACCCTGGTGAAGTCCCAGATGCTCCGCTCCCTCGACGGCTCCTACCTCCTCGCACCGGCCGACGCGGGCGCCACCGAGGTGACCTACCGGCTGACCGTGGACGTCAAGATCCCCATGCTCGGCATGATCAAGCGCAAGGCGGAGAAGGTCATCATCGACCGCGCGCTGGCCGGACTGAAGAAGCGGGTCGAGTCCGGGGAGCAGTAGCCACGGCGTGCCGGGCCGGCCCGCGCGGGTAGCGTTCACCCCCATGCGCACCCTCCTGATCACGGGTCCGGGCGGCTCGGGCCGTACGACCGTCGCCGCCGCGACCGCCCTCGCCGCCGCGGGCGCCGGCACCCGGACCCTCGTCCTGAGCGCCGACCGCACGGACACCCTCGGCGCCGCACTGGGCGCGCCGACGGGACCCGACCCCGTCCGGGCCGCACCCCATCTCACCGCCTGGCGCCCCGACGCCGCCGCCCGGTTCCGCGACGACCTCACCGCGTTCCAGAACCGCGCCACGGGCGTCCTCGACCTGCTCGGCGCCGACCGCCTCGACCCGGAGGAGGCCACCCCCCTGCCCGGCGCCGAAGAGCTGTCCTTCCTGCGCGCGCTGCGCGACGCCGCCCTCTCCGAGCGCCACGACCTGCTCGTCGTCGACCTCCCGCCCGCCCCGCGCGCCCTCGACCTGCTCGCCCTCCCCGAGGAACTGCGCCGCTACCTGCGCCGACTGCTGCCGCCCGAGCGCCAGGCGGCCCGCGCCCTGCGCCCCGTCCTCGGCCGTCTCGCGGGCGTCCCGATGCCCGCCGAGTGGCTGTACGAGACGGCGGCCCGCTGGGATGTCGAACTGGCCGCAGTGGAGGCCGTCGTACGGGACCGCGCCACGACCGTGCGGCTCGTCGCCGAACCGGGCCCGGCCGGCGCCGACGCCGTGCACACCGCCGCGCTCGGGCTCGCCCTGCGCGGGCTGCGCACCGATGCGCTGGTCGCCAACCGGGTGCTGCCCGAGACCACGCCGGAGACCTGGCCGGCCGGGCTCCTCGCCCAGCAGCGCAAGGCCCTCGTCGACTGGCGGCAGTCGTACGACGTCCACCCGGTCGCCCACCTCGGCCGCGACCCGCGCGGCGCCGACGACCTCGCCGCGCTCGCCGTGCCGGGCGTCGACCCGGCCCCCGACCCCGTCGAGTGGCCCGTCACCGACCGGATCGCCGAGGACGGCGTGCTCGTCTGGCACATCCCGCTGCCCGGCGCGATACGAGACGAACTCGACCTGGTCCGGCGCGGCGACGAACTCGTCGTCACCGTGGGCCGGTTCCGCCGGATCGTGCCGCTCCCGTCCGCCCTGCGCCGCTGCACCGTCGCCGGGGCCGCACTGCGGGACGGCGCACTGCGCGTCCGCTTCGCCCCGGACCCGGAACTGTGGCCCCGCGAACGCTGACGCCGAAACCGCGGGTGCGTGAGCGCCGGCGCCGGGACTGTGGGTGCGTGAGTGCTGGAGCCGGGACCGTGGGTGCCGGTGCCGGTGCCGGTGCCGGTGCCGGTGCCGGTGCTGTGGCCGGTGCTGTGGCCGTGCGAGCGTTGGCGCACGCGGACGGTGAACCACGCGCACCCGTTCGGGTAACGTCGGAGGGACGAACCGTAGTCAGGAGTCCGTCATGAGCGAAGAGCGCCCCACACCGGACGCCCTGGAGCCGGAACCGGCCGACGAGGCACGGATGACCGACGCCGACGCCTGGGCCACGGCCTGCGCCGAGGACCTCGCCGCGGAGAAGGCCCGCCGCCGCGCCGAGTACGGCCCGCCCCCGGGCTCGGCCGCCGAGGAACTGCGCAAGTTCGTCGACGCCGTCGCCGACCGGCTGTCCGGCCTCCAGACCCCGCTCCTCGGGGCGGTCGCCGGGCCCGCCGCCCAGCAGGTGGTGCGGCAGGCCGTGCAGCAGGCCAAAGCGGCGGTCGAACCCGTGATAGAGCGCAACCCGGACGTCTTCGACCACCTGGCCGCGGCCGGCAACGAACTGCTCGCCGCCTACCGCTCCGCCGTCCAGTCCCAGGAACGCCGTTGGACGACCCCCGAGGACGGCCCGGAGGGCGACACGAAGGACCGGGGTGACCGCGGTGACCGGGGCGAGGGCACCGGTCCCGGCGAACGCATCGACTTGGACTGACAGCACCCTCGGGTACGGTTGGCCGTAGCGGGGCACGACCGGAACTGAGGGATTCATGGGACTCACCATCGGCGTCGACATCGGCGGCACGAAGATCGCGGCCGGCGTGGTCGACGAGGAAGGCAACATCCTCTCGACCCACAAGGTGCCGACCCCGGGTTCGCCCCAGGGCATCGTGGACGCCATCGCCTCGGCGGTGGAGGGCGCGCGGGCCGGGCACGAGATCGTCGGCGTGGGTATCGGTGCGGCAGGTTATGTCAACCGGCAGCGCTCCACCGTGTACTTCGCGCCCAACATCGACTGGCGCCAGGAGCCGCTGAAGGAGAAGGTCGAGGCCCGCGTCGGCCTCCCCGTCGTCGTGGAGAACGACGCCAACGCGGCCGCGTGGGGCGAGTACAAGTTCGGTGCGGGCAAGGGCCACCGCAACGTCATCTGCATCACGCTCGGCACGGGCCTCGGCGGCGGCATCATCATCGGCAACGAACTGCGCCGCGGACACTTCGGCGTGGCCGCCGAGTTCGGCCACATCCGGATGGTCCCGGACGGCCTGCTGTGCGGCTGTGGCTCGCAGGGCTGCTGGGAGCAGTACGCGTCGGGCCGTGCCCTGGTGAGATACGCCAAGCAGCGCGCCAACGCCACCCCCGAGAACGCCGAGATCCTGCTCGGCCTCGGCGACGGCACCCCGGACGGCATCGAGGGCAAGCACATCTCCATGGCCGCCCGCAAGGGCGACCCGGTCGCCGTCGACTCCTATCGCGAGCTGGCCCGCTGGGCCGGTGCCGGCCTCGCCGATCTGGCCTCCCTGTTCGACCCGTCCGCGTTCATCGTCGGCGGCGGCCTCTCCGACGAGGGCGAACTGGTCCTCGACCCGATCCGCAAGTCCTACAAGCGCTGGCTGGTCGGCGGCAACTGGCGGCCGGTCGCCGAGGTCATCGCCGCCCAACTGGGCAACGAGGCGGGCCTGGTGGGCGCGGCGGACCTGGCCCGGGAACCCGACCCGATCATGTGACGCCCCTGCCCGGGGCGCGGGGACCGCGGGACACCGTGCGACGAGCCGAGGACAGTCGGCGGGCCGCACGGGAACTCCGCGCCCCGGGCTGGTGGGCCGCACGGGAACTCCGCGCCCCGGGCTGGTGGGCGTCACGGACTCCGCCCCCCAGTAGATTGATCCGCATGCCGACACCCCCGCCGCTGCCCGACTCAGGGACCGAACCCGACGGTTCCGCGATCGTCCGGGTCTTGAGCTACAACATCCGCTCGATGCGCGACGACACCGCCGCCCTCGCCCGGGTGATCAGTGCCTGCGCCCCCGACCTGGTCCTCGTCCAGGAGGCCCCCCGGTTCTTCCGCTGGCGCAAGAAGCTGGCCCGGCTCGCGGCCGCGTCGGGGCAGGTGATCCTCTCCGGGGGCGGCACGGCGGCGGGCCCGGCGATCCTGTGCACGCTGCGGGCGACCGTCGAACGGACCGAGGACGTGCTGCTTCCGCTCACCCCGGGACTGCACCGGCGGGGCTTCGCCACGGCCGTCGTACGGTTCGGCGGCGCCCGGCTCGGCGTGCTGAGCTGCCATCTGAGCCTGCGGCAGGACGAGCGGTACGAGCAGAGCGGGATGCTGCTGGACCGGCTGGCCGGGATGGGCGTGGAGCACGCGGTCGCGGGCGGCGACCTCAACGAGCGTCCCGACGGCCGTACCTTCCGGCGGCTGGCCGAGGGGCTCCGGGACTGCCGGGCCGCCGCGCCCTGGGGCGGCGAGTACACCTCGACGCCCGCGGATCCGCGTCAGCGGATCGACGCGATCTTCGCGACCAAGGGTGTCGAGGTGCTGGGCTGCGGGGTGCCGTTGGGGCTGCCGGGGGTGACGGAGGCGGATCTGAGGGCGGCGACGGATCACCTGCCGGTGCTGGGCGCGCTGCGAGTTCCGGCCGTCTAGTTCCGGCCGTCCAGTTCGGGACGCGGATCGATCGGCCGGCCGGCTGCGGGTCTGTCGTGGCCGGTCGCGCAGTTCCCCGCGCCCCTTGGGTGGGGTGGTCGAGGTGGGTCGGCTGCGGGTCCGTCGTGGCTGGTCGCGCAGTTCCCCGCGCCCCTTGGGTGGGGTGTTGTGCGGGTGGTTGGTCGGGTGCGGCCTTGTTGTGGCTGGTCGCGCAGTTCCCCGCGCCCCTGTTGTTGTTGGGGTTTGTTGTTGGGTGGGCGGTGCGTCTGGCGTGTTGGGTCGTGGGGTGTGTGCGGGTCCGTTGTGGCTGGTCGCGCAGTTCCCCGCGCCCCTTGGGTGGGGTGGTCGAGGTGGGTCGGCTGCGGGTCCGTTGTGGCTGGTTGCGCAGTTCCCCGCGCCCCTTGGGTGGGGTGTTGTGCGGGTGGTTGGTCGGGTGCGGCCTTGTTGTGGCTGGTCGCGCAGTTCCCCGCGCCCCTG
>NZ_JBSGBN010000055.1:36645-59839 GCF_053601275.1 Streptomyces sp. NPDC004752
TTGTTGTTGGGGTTTGTTGTTGGGTGGGCGGTGCGTCGGGTGTGTTGGGTCGTGGGTGTTGTGCGGTTTCCTTGTCGGTTGAGGGTCGGCTGGGGCTTGGGGCCGCCGTGGGGGTGCGGCGGGCCCCGGTGGGTCAGACCACGGCGCCGCGGCCCGGGTCGTCGTCCTCGTCGTCGTCCGTACGCATCCGTGTCACCAGTGTGACGAAGCCGCCCAGGAAGCCGCCGATGCCGAGCGTCGTCAGCCACCACGTCATGTCCCAGCCGAGCAGCACCGCCAGCAGGAGCAGGATCGGGCCGCCCACCACGCCGAGCCAGGCGAACCTGGCGGTCGTGTCGGCGGCGGGCAGTGGCGGCGGCTCGGGCGGCACGAAGTGGCCCTCGTCGTCCTCGTCGAAGTCGTCGTCGGACGGCTCGGGCGGTGCGTGGTCGCGGGGGCCGACGCCGGGCGCGAAGGAGACGGAGCCGCCCAGGGGTTTGACCGGCCCCTTCGCACCGGTGCCCTCGCCGCCGTCCTTGCCACCGCCGTCCTTGGCGCGGGCGCCCTTGCTGTCGTCGGCGCCCTTGCCGTCGTCGGTGTCCTCGCCGTCGTTCGTGTCCGCTAGCAGCGCCAGGTCCTCGACCGACTTGAACGGCTTGGCACCCGGCGGGTCCGGCGGCTCCTCGCCGTACCCGGCGACGATCGCCGCCCAGGCGGCCGCCTCGTCGAAGGGCACGCCCTGATCGTCCGGCTCGCGGTCCTCGCGGTCGGAGTCGTGCTCAGCCAACTGCGGCCGTCCCTTCCTTGCCGACACTGGGTGCGAGCCGGCCGATGAAGGCGAGGCTCTCCTCGAAGATCCGGTCCGCGTCGTGGTCCAACGTCGCGACGTGGTAGCTCTGTTCCAGCACGACCTCCGTCACGTCCGTCGAGGACACCCGGCTCAGCACCCGGACCGGGTCGGCCGACGAGACCACATGGTCCCGCGCGCTGCGCAGGAGCAGCAGCGGCTGGGTGACCTGCGGCAGCTCACCGTCGACCAGGCGCAGGAAATTCCGCAGGGAGTGCGCCGCGTGCAGCGGCACCCGGTCGTATCCCCCTTCCGTGGCACCCGGTTTCGCGATGTCGTCGGTGATTCCCTTCACCGACGGCACCAGATGCCGGAGCACCGGAAGGGCGTACGCGGCCGGGCCGTGCATCCTGTTCACCGGGTTGACGGCCACGACGCCCGCCACCGCGTCCCCGTGCCGGGCCGCCAGCCGCAGGGCCAGCGCCCCGCCCATCGACAGGCCCGCCACGCACACCAGCCGGCAGCGCTCGCGCAGCAGTCGCAGCTCGCGGTCCACCTCCGCGTACCAGTCCTGCCAGGTGGTGAGCTGCATGTCCTGCCAGCGGGTGCCGTGTCCGGGCAGCAACGGCAGCGACACGGTCAGACCGTGCGCGGCGTGGTGCGCCGCCCAGGGGCGCAGCGACTGGGGCGAGCCGGTGAAGCCGTGGCAGAGGAGGACACCCACCTCCCCGCCTTCGTGGCGGTACGGCTCGGCTCCGGGCAGAACCGGCACGTGAGGTCTCCTGTTCATGAGAGGGACATGAATGACTGTGGTTTCTGCTTCACCGTACGCGACCGCACTGACACCGACCAGGGTCGTCGGTTCCATTGACGGTCCTGCGGGTTAAGGTCTGATCGACGGACACGGGAGGCACGCGGTTGTTGTACGGGACGATGAAGGTCGCCATCGGGGGGCCGCTGAAGGTCGCCTTCCGACCCTGGGTGGAAGGCGTGGAGAACATTCCGGCCGCGGGCCCCGCCATACTGGCGAGCAATCACCTGTCCTTCTCGGACTCGTTCTTCCTGCCCGCCGTACTTGACCGCAAGGTCACGTTCATCGCCAAGGCCGAGTACTTCACCACCCCCGGGGTCAAGGGCCGGTTGACGGCCGCGTTCTTCAAGGGCGTCGGGCAGCTCCCCGTGGACCGCTCCGGCGGGCGAGGCGCGGGCGAGGCGGCGGTCAGGAGCGGCCTGGAGGTGCTGGAGCGCGGCGAGCTGTTCGGGATCTACCCGGAAGGCACGCGCTCGCCCGACGGCCGCCTGTACCGGGGCAAGCCCGGCGGCCTGGCGCGGGTGGCGCTCGCCTCCGGGGCGCCGGTCGTCCCGGTCGCGATGATCGACACGGAGAAGATCCAGCCGCCCGGGAAGGTCGTCCCGAAGCTGATGCGGCCCGGCATCCGCATCGGCAGGCCGCTGGACTTCAGCCGCTACCAGGGCCTGGAGCACGACCGGTTCGTCCTGCGCGCGCTGACCGACGAGGTCATGTACGAGATCATGAAGCTCTCCGGCCAGGAGTACGTCGACATCTACGCGACCGCCGCCAAGCGGCAGATCGCGGAGGCCGCGAAGGCGACCAAGAAGGACGAGCGCGACCAGAAGGACCAGCCGGATCAGAAGGAACAGCCGGGTTAGAAGAACCAGCAGAATCAGGATCAGAAGGACCAGCGGGATCAGAAGGACGCGTCGGAAGGGCGCGGGACGCGGGCCTGGGCGCGACTGCCGGGCCGGGTCGGGGGGTGGGGGAGATGCCCAGACGCGAACGAGTCATGAGGATGTCGGTCGAGCAGCCGCTGTGGCATGCGCTCGCCGCCTACCGCGTCCTGACGATGCTGTACGCCATCGGTCTGTTCGCCACCGCCTACGACCGGTTCGCCCGGCCCTGGCTCGCCCTCGTCTACTACGGCGTCCTGTCCGTGTGGACCCTCGCCACCCTGCCCAAGGTGGCCAACGCGGCAAGCTGCACCAGGCGGTTCCTCGCCGCCGACCTGACGATCGCGCTCGGCGGCATTCTCCTCACGCCCCTCGCCGACGCCCACGCGCGGGTCGCCGACGGCGGTCCCACCCTGCCGTCGATATGGACCGCGGGTGCCGTGCTGGCCTTCGCCATCAAGGGCGGCTGGCGCTGGGCGGCGTTCGCCTCCACGGCCGTCGCCGTCGCCAACCTGGCCGAGCGGGGCCGCCCGGCCCGCGACACCGTGCACAACGTGATCCTCGTGTGGGTCGCCTCCATCGCCATCGGCTACGTCGTCGAGGTCGCCCGCGCTTCCGAGCGCACCCTCGCCCGCGCCCTGGAGATCGAGGCCGCGACCAGGGAGCGGGAGCGGCTGGCCCGGGACATCCACGACAGCGTGCTCCAGGTGCTGGCGATGGTGCAGCGGCGCGGCGCGGTCATCGGCGGGGAGGCGGCCGAGCTGGGCCGGCTGGCCGGCGAGCAGGAGGTGGCGCTGCGCACGCTGGTCTCCGGGGGGCTGGTGCCGGTCTCGCGGGCGTCGGAGGACACGGCCGAGGGGGCGGTCGTACGGGCCGTGGACGAGCCGGACGACGCCGCAGACGGCCCCGTCGACCTGCGCGCACTGCTCGCCCCGTACGCCGGTGCCCGGGTCAGCCTGGCCGAGCCCGGCGCCCCGGTGCCGCTGCCGCCGGCCGCCGCACGGGAGCTGGCCGCGGCCGTCGGTGCCGCCCTGGACAACGTCCGCAGGCACGCGGGGGAGGACGCCCGGGCCTGGATCCTGATCGAGGACGAGCCCGACGAGATCGTCGTGACCGTACGGGACGACGGGCCCGGCATCCCCGAGGGGCGGCTCGCGCAGGCCGAGGGCGAGGGGCGGCTCGGGGTGGCCCTGTCGATCCGGGGGCGGCTGCGCGACCTGGGCGGCAGCGCCGCACTGATCTCGGTGCCCGGGCAGGGCACGGAGGTCGAACTGAAGGTTCCGAAGGACGCCGCGCGGGCGTGGGGGAAGGCGGAGAAGCAATGAGCGAGCAGCAGGACCCGATCACGGTCATGGTGGTCGACGACCACCCCATGTGGCGCGACGCGGTCGCCCGGGACCTGTCCGAGGCCGGCTTCGAGGTGGTCGCCACCGCCGGGGACGGCGAGCAGGCGGTGCGCCGCGCCCTGGCCACCGGCCCCGACGTGCTGGTCCTGGACCTCAACCTGCCGGCGAAACCAGGGGTCCAGGTCTGCCGGGAACTGGTCGGCGCCGACCCGCGGCTGCGCGTCCTGGTGCTGTCGGCGAGCGGTGAGCACGCGGACGTCCTGGAGGCCGTGAAGTCCGGCGCGACCGGCTATCTGCTCAAGTCGGCGTCCACGGAGGAACTGCTGGACGCGGTGCGCCGGACGGCGGTCGGCGACCCGGTGTTCACGCCCGGCCTCGCCGGACTGGTCCTCGGTGAGTACCGTCGGCTGGCCGCCGAGCCGGGGCCGGCGCCGGACGCCGACGAGCCGAAGGCGCCACGGCTGACCGACCGTGAGACGGAGGTGCTGCGCCTGGTCGCCAAGGGCCTGAGCTACAAGCAGATCGCCGAACGTCTCGTCATCTCCCACCGCACGGTCCAGAACCATGTGCAGAACACCCTCGGCAAGCTCCAACTGCACAACCGGGTCGAGCTGGTGCGGTACGCGATAGAGCGCGGACTCGACGAGAAGTGAGCACCGTATCCCGATGTCCACTCTTTCGAGTGGATCCGTTCGGGTCCGGAATGATCAACTGGGCCGCAATTCAGTGGAATTGACCATCCCGCCCATCCCGGAGTGACCTGGATCACTATTAGCGTTTTCCCTCACCAGGCAACCGCGGTGAAGGGACATTTCCATGCGGGTCGGAGTACTGACCGGAGGCGGCGACTGCCCCGGGCTCAACGCCGTCATCCGGGGCGTCGTCCGCAAGGGCGTGCAGGAGTACGGCTATGACTTCGTCGGCTTCCGGGACGGCTGGCGGGGTCCCCTCGAAGGAGACACCGTCCGCCTCGACATCCCCGCGGTGCGCGGCATCCTGCCCCGCGGCGGCACCGTCCTCGGCTCCTCGCGGACCAATCCGCTCAAGGTCGAGGGCGGCATCCGCCGCATCAAGGACAACCTCGCCAAGCAGGAGGTCGAGGCCCTGATCGCGATCGGCGGCGAGGACACCCTGGGCGTGGCCGCGCGGCTGTCCGACGAGTACGGCCTGCCGTGCGTCGGCGTCCCGAAGACCATCGACAACGACCTCTCCGCCACCGACTACACCTTCGGCTTCGACACCGCCGTCGGCATCGCCACCGAGGCGATCGACCGGCTGCACACCACCGCCGAATCGCATATGCGCGTCCTGGTCGTCGAGGTGATGGGCCGTCATGCCGGCTGGATCGCCCTGCACTCCGGCCTCGCCGGCGGCGCCAATGTCATCCTCATCCCCGAGCAGCGCTTCGACATCGACCAGGTGTGCGGCTGGGTGACCTCCCGCTTCAAGGCGTCGTACGCCCCGATCGTGGTCGTCGCCGAGGGTGCCATGCCCAAGGACGGCCAGATGGTGCTCAAGGACGAGTCGCTGGACTCCTTCGGACATGTGCGGCTCTCCGGCGTCGGCGAATGGCTCGCCAAGGAGATCGAGAAGCGGACCGGCAAGGAGGCCCGCACCACGGTCCTCGGGCATGTGCAGCGCGGCGGCACCCCGAGCGCCTTCGACCGCTGGCTCGCCACCCGCTTCGGCCTGCACGCCATCGCCGCCGTCCGCGAGGGCGACTTCGGCAAGATGGTCGCCCTGCGCGGCACCGACATCGTCCGCGTCCCGATCTCCGAGGCCACGGCCAAGCTGAAGACGGTCGACCCGAAGCTGTACGAGGAGGTCGGCGTCTTCTTCGGCTGACGTTACGTCAACTCCGGTACCGCGGAACCCCAGAACCCCCGGAACCGCAGAAGGCACAGAAGCACGGAACGCACAGAAACACGGAGCGCTCGTGAACGCCGCCGCAGCCCGCTCGCGGCGGCGCTCCAAGTGCGCGCTCAGCCGCTACACTTCAGCGCTCGAAGTACCACGAGAGGCCCCCGAACCCCCACCCTCGAAGGCACAGTTCCGCAGCTGAGCCATCAACTCCCGCACGATCGCCGCGCCGTTCAGCGTCAGCACCGACTCCGGGTGGAACTGCACGCCCGCGAACCCCGGCCCCCGTACGGCGTGCACCTCGCCGTTCGCGGCCCGGCTCACCTCGACACCGTGCGCGGCCAGCTCCCCGTAGGCGTCCTCGTCGCAGCGGGCCACGAAGCTGTTGTAGAAGCCGACGGTCTCCCGGCGCCCGAACAGCTCGACCGCGGTCTGCGCCCCCTGGTGCGGTACCTCCTTGCGGACGATCTCAAGCCCCAGCTCGGCCGCGATCAGCTCGTGCCCGAGGCACACTCCGAGCACGCCGTGCCGGTGCGTCCGGATCACCTCGGCGGTCAGCCCGCGCAGCAGCCGCATCCTGGGGTCGGCCAGGTCCGACGGGGCGCCGGGGCCGGGCCCCAGCACCACCGGTCCCTCGTGGCCGAGCACCGCCTCCCGCAGGCCCGGCTCGTCGTAGCGCCGCACGGTCACCTCGAAACCGCCGGAGCGCAGCACATGCGCCAGCATCGCCGTGAAGGTGTCCTCACCGTCCACGACCAGGGCATGGCCGCTCAGAGTCGCCGGGTGCTCCTGCATCCGCAGCCAGAACGGCGCGAGCGAGGCCCGCCGTCCGTCCAGCGCCGCCCGCACCCGTGGGTCGTCGGCCAGCCGGGGCCGCGCCGCCTCCACGCGGGGCCGGCCCGGCCGGACGCCGAGGGCCGCCAGCACACCCGCCGCCTTGGCGTGTGTCTCCGCCACCTCGCCCGCCGGGTCCGAACCCCGCACCAGCGTCGCGCCGACCGGGACGCGCAGCCGGCCGGCCGCGTCGATGTCGGCGGTGCGGATGAGGATGGGGGAGTCCAGGGTCTGCGCGCCCCCGGAGTCCCGGCCGAGCAGGGCCAGCGCGGCGCCGTAGTACCCGCGGCCGCCGACCTCGTGCCGTTCGATCACCCGGCAGGCGTTCTGCACCGGCGACCCGGTGACGGTGGCGGCGAACATGGTCTCCCGCAGCACCTCCCGCACGTCCAGCGACGACTTCCCGCGCAGCTCGTACTCGGTGTGCGCGAGGTGTGCCATCTCCTTCAGCCGGGGGCCGACGACCACCCCGCCCCGGTCGCCGACGGTGCACATCATCTTCAGTTCCTCGTCGACGACCATCGACAGCTCCTCGATCTCCTTGCCGTCGGCGAGGAAACCGAGCAGGTGCTCCGGGGTCGGTCCCCCCTCCGGGTAACGGTAGGTCCCGCTGATCGGGTTCATCACGACCGTGCCGCCGGACATCCGCACATGCACCTCGGGGCTGGCCCCGACCAGCGTCCGCCCACCCGTCTCCCGCCCCCGCCCTGCCGAGGAAGGCCCTCCGGGTTCCTGGTCGCCCAGGTGCACGACGAAGGTCCAGTACGCGCCCCGCTCGCCCTCCAGGAGCCGCCGGAACAGGGCGAGGGCGTCGGCGCGAGTGAAGCCCTGGATCTCACCCTCGTACGTCCGCCGGATGACGAAGTTGGCGCCCTCGCCCGCCCCGATCTCCTCGCGCAGCACCCGGTCGACGATCCCGGCGTACTCCTCGTCCGCGACATCGAAGCCCCCGCCGGTGACGCGTACCGCGTGCGCGGGCAGGTGCTCCAGCACCTCGGCGAGCGGGAACTCGTGGGTCTCCTCGGGGGTGAGTACGACCAGGGGCGTCCCGTCGTCGCGGACGTCGAAGCCGCGCTCCCGGATCTGCCGGAAGGGCACCAGGGCCAGGCCCTCGTCGGGCAGCTCGGCGAGCCGGTCGCAGGTGCGCACCGGGCCGACGAGCAGTTCCACGGTGTGCTCGTCGCGGCCGGGCGTGCGGCGGTGCAGCAGCGCGAAGGGGCGGGGGTCGTGCAGCAGATCCAGCAGGTCCATGGGTCCGTCGTCCTTCTCGGTGGTCTCGATGGTCGTCTCGGCCGGCCGGTCGTGCCGGGCGGGTCGATGGAGATCAATGGAGATCAATGGAGAGGGACGGCCCCGTGAACGCCGAAGGCCGCCCCTCGGGCGGCCTTCGCGAAGTCGTGTGTACGCGCAGTCAGCGGGCCGCCGAAGGAGCGGTCCACCACCAGGTGCTGCGGGTCGAATGCGCGAACATGCCGGGAACCCTACCGCACCGCCCCCTCATCCACAGGGCAGTCGGTCCGCCCCCCGGGTCGGTCCGTCCCACCGACGGTCCGCCCCCGGATCGGTCCGCCCCCCGGATCGGTCCGCCCCGCCGGTCGGTCCGTCCCACTGGTCGAACTGTCTCGCCGTCTCATCAGCTGAGCCGGAGGAAAACACGGCGACACGACCCCGTAGTGTTTACGGGGTGACCGTGAACGCTAAGACCAGCGCGAGCGCTGGCAACACGTGGCAAGACCTGCCCGCGGCGCAGCAGCCCGAGTACCCCGACGTCGAGGCTCTGCGCGCAGTGATCGCGGAGCTTGAGTCGTATCCGCCGCTCGTCTTCGCGGGCGAGTGTGACCAGCTGCGCGCCCAGATGGCGGCCGTCGCCCGGGGTGAGGCGTTCCTGCTCCAGGGCGGCGACTGCGCGGAGGCATTCGACGCGGTCTCCGCCGATCACATCCGCAGCAAGCTGAAGACGCTGCTGCAGATGGGCGCCGTGCTGACCTACGCGGCGTCGGTGCCGGTGGTGAAGGTGGGCCGGATCGCGGGCCAGTACTCCAAGCCGCGTTCCAAGCCGGTCGAGACGCGTGACGGGGTCACGCTGCCGGTGTACCGGGGTGATTCGGTCAACGGTTTCGACTTCACCGAGGCCAGCCGGATCCCGGACCCGGAGCGGCTGAAGCGGATGTACCACGCCTCCGCGTCGACGCTGAACCTGGTGCGCGCGTTCACCACCGGCGGGTACGCGGATCTGCGGCAGGTGCATGCCTGGAACCAGGACTTCGTGAAGTCGTCCCCGTCGGGGCAGCGCTATGAGCAGCTGGCCCGGGAGATCGACAACGCGCTGAACTTCATGCATGCCTGCGGTGCGGATCCGGAGGAGTTCAAGACGGTCGAGTTCTTCTCCTCGCACGAGGCGCTGCTGCTGGACTACGAGTCGGCGCTGACCCGGGTGGATTCCCGCACCGGGCGGTTGTACGACGTGTCGGCGCACATGGTGTGGATCGGTGAGCGGACCCGGCAGCTGGATCACGCGCATATCGAGTTCGCCTCGCGGATCAGCAACCCGCTGGGGATCAAGCTGGGCCCGAACACGACGGCGGAGGAGGCGCTGCGCTACATCGACCGGCTCGACCCGGAGCGTGAGCCGGGCCGGCTGACGTTCATCGTGCGGATGGGCGCGGACAAGATCCGTGACCGGCTGCCGGAGCTGGTGGAGAAGGTCACCTCGTCGGGCGCGGCGGTGGCGTGGGTGACCGACCCGATGCACGGCAACACGTTCGAGGCGGCCTCGGGGCACAAGACGCGTCGTTTCGACGACGTGCTGGACGAGGTGAAGGGCTTCTTCGAGGTCCACAAGTCGCTGGGGACGCATCCGGGCGGCATTCACGTGGAGCTGACCGGTGACGACGTCACCGAGTGCGTGGGCGGCGGGGACGAGATCTTCGTCGACGATCTGCACCAGCGCTACGAGACGGCCTGTGACCCCCGGCTGAACCGCAGCCAGTCCCTCGACCTGGCCTTCCTCGTCGCCGAGATGTACCGGGACCAGTGATGGACGCGTACGTCACCCGGATATGACGCGTACGTCACCGGGACGTACCGGGGTGTGGGGTGGGGCGCGGATCACATGCGATCCGCGCCCCTTCCCGCTTTTGTGAACTCTGCGCGGCGGGTAAGGTTAGGTTTGCCTCACCGATCAGCGGGATGGCGCAAGTGACCGATCCCGGTGGGAGGTGGACCGCGTGTACGTCTGTAGTTGCTTCGGCATCACCGAGCAGCAGGTGAAACAGCACGCGGAGGACGGCGCCTGCACCCCCCGTCGGCTGGCCTCCGCCTGCAAGGCGGGCACCGACTGCGGATCGTGCGTGCGCCGGATCCAGGCGCTGCTGGGGCGTGGCGCGTTTCCGCGGCAGCCTGAGCCGAGCGAGCGGGGCGGGTCCGTACCCGCCCGCGTCGAAGCGGTCGAGGAGTTCGACGAGGCCGCCTGATGCCGCGGGGCCGTCCGGTCCCTCGGGTCACCCCGGGTCCTTCGGGTCACCCCGGGTCCTTCGGGCCCTTCGGGTCCGGCTAGCTCTCCGGCTGTTCGATGATCTGCGAGATGTAGAGCGCCTCGCCGAGCTTGTCCACCAGCTCCAGCTGGGTGTCCAGGTAGTCGATGTGGTGCTCCTCGTCCGCCAGGATCGACTCGAAGATGTTCGCGGACGTGATGTCACCCTTTTCGCGCATCATCTTGATCCCGCGCCGGAGCCGGTCGATCGCCTCCACCTCGATCTGCCGGTCCGCCTCGAACATCTCCTTGACGGTCTGTCCCACCCGCACATGGAACAGCCGCTGATAGTTCGGCAGCCCCTCCAGGAACAGGATCCGGTCGGTCAGCACCTCGGCGTGCTTCATCTCGTCGAACGACTCGCGCCGCGTGTACTTGGCGAGCTTGTACCAGCCGGAGTTCTCCTGCATCTTCGCGTGCAGGAAGTACTGGTTGATCGCGGTCAGCTCGCCGGTGAGCTGCTCATTGAGGAACTCGATGACCTCGGGGTCGCCCTGCATCGCAGAGGCTCCTTCCGGATGGGGGGAGGTTGCGGCGGCATGATTGCACCGGTGTCGAAGATCGTCCAGTAAGTGCGCACTTAGCCATCAAGTGCATGCATGGTGCTGTTTGTCCCGTCAGGGATTGCCTTGTCCCGTCAGGGATCGCCGGTCAGGCGCACCGCTCCCGGTCTGTCAGGATGGAGACATGGGTCATCCGGTGGAGCGCGGGTCGGGAGCGTCGGGAGAGGGCGTACGGTCCGAGCTCCCGCCGGGACAGCGGCTACAGCGCGGCTGGCCGGTCACGCACTACGGGCCGGTGCCGAAGTTCCGGCCCGAACGCTGGGAGTTCAGGGTCTTCGGCGCCACCGTCGACGGTGCCAAGCACTGCTGGAACCACGAGGAGTTCACGGCCCTCCCGTACGCCACCGTCGTGGCCGATCTGCACTGCGTGACCAAGTTCAGCATGCTCGGGGCCGAGTGGGGTGGCGTCCCGGCGAGCGCGATCCTGGAGATCGCCCCACCCGCGCCGAACGTCACCCATGTGATGGTCTGGGCGGAGTACGGCTTCAGCTCGAACCTCCGCCTGTTCGACTTCGCCTCCGAGCGCGCCATCTTCGCGACACACAAGGACGGCGAACTGCTCACCGCCGAACACGGCTTCCCGGTCCGGCTCGTGGTACCCCACCTGTACGCCTGGAAGGGGCCCAAGTGGGTCCGTGGCGTGGAGTACATGACCGCCGACCGCCGCGGCTTCTGGGAGGAGCGCGGCTATCACAACATCGGCGACCCCTGGCAGGAGCAGCGCTACTCCTACCAGGAGGGGCCCGGGGACGGCCCGGAAATCTGACCGGCGCCTCAGCGGCGGTACCGGTGCGCCACCGCGTGCCCCTTGCCCCGCCCGATCGTCCACTTGCCGACCGGTGTCGTGATCACGAAGGCCGGTATTCCCGTGTGTTCCCTGGGGGTATTCCCGCGGAGGGGGACGGGACAGCTGAGCCGGGCAGGGCCTTACGATTCGCGCAAGGGAGACCGCAGCCGCTTCAGTCGCGCCACGTCCGCCGTATGCCCCTCCTTGCCGCCCGGCGTCTCGATCACCAGCGGTACGCCGGCCGTCGCCGGGTGTGTCATCAGCGCCCGGAACGGATCCTCACCGATATGCCCCGCGCCGATGTTCGCGTGCCGGTCCTTGTGGGCGCCCACCACGTCCTTGGAGTCATTGGCGTGGATCAGTTTCAGCCGGCCCTCGCCCACCGTGTCCACCAGCAGGTCCAGGGTCTGGTGCATACCGCTCGGGCCGGTCAGGTCGTGCCCGGCGGCGAAGAGGTGGCAGGTGTCCAGACACACACCCAGCTTCGGGTGGGAGTCCAGCGCCTCGAAGTACGGCCCGAAGTCCCAGGTGCGCGAGCACAGCGAGGCACCCTGCCCGGCGGTCGACTCCAGCAGCAGGAACGGGTCGTCGTCATGGGTCAGCTCGTCCAGCAGCGGCAGCAGGTGCGCGCGCACCTGTTTCAGCGCCACCTCCCGCGACCGCCCGCCGGTCGCGCTGCCCGTGTGTACGACCACGCCCAGCGCGCCGATCGCCCGCCCCCGGCGCAGCGAGTGCCGCAGCGACTCCACCGACTTCTCCACGGTCGCCTCGGTGTGCGATCCGAAGTTGATCAGGTACGGGGCGTGCACATACGCCGGGATCGAGCCCTCCGCACAGGCCGCGCGGAACTCCTCGTCCTGCCGGGGGTTCCCGGCCGGGGTGGCCCAGCCACGCGGATTGGCGACGAAGACCTGCACGGTCTCCGCCTTCAGCTCACGGGCGTACGACAGACCCACGGAGTGCAGCCCGCCGGCCACGGGGACATGACCGCCCACGGGATTGCGCGACGGACCGGGCGGCAGGGCGGAACCGGACTGCTGACTCATCACCCGTTCAGCCTGTCACGCCGACCCGCCCCCACAGAAAACAACCCCACCCCGCAACCATCACCCCTGCGACCACCACGCCCGCCCGACACCGGGGTCGGGCTCCGTCGTCGGACGGTGACGACGGCCGGACCCGGACCCGGACCCGGACCCGGACCCGGACCCGGACCCGGACTCGGGTTCGGGTCCGGACTCGGGTTCGGACTCGGACCCGGGCTCGGTCGCCGGACGGCAAGGGCGCGAACCGGGGGGTCGGTCAGCGGATGGTGATCGTTATGGTTGAGCCCTTCGGGGCCGTCTCGCCCGGGTCGACCGACTGCTTCCTCACCGTGTCGCCGAACAGGCCCAGCAGCCCGCGGTCCTCCGAGACCTTGAAGCCGGAGTCCTCCAGCAGCTTCTTCGCGTCGTCGACGCCGGCCCCGACCACGTTCGGCACCTCGACCATCTCCGGGCCCTTGGACAGCGTCAGCCGCACCGTGTCGCCCTCGGCCGCCCGACTGTCGCCTTCCGGGGTCTGCCGGGCGACCTCGCCCTTGTCGAACTCGGAGTTCACCTGCTCTGTGGAGACCTCCACCTTGAGCCCGGCGTCCGCCAGTTCCGCCCGCGCGCTGTCCAGGTCCTCACCGGTGACGTCCGGCACGTCGATCGGGCTGCCCTTGCTGACGGTGAGCGCGATCGCCGACCCCGCGTGCCGCTCGGTGCCGGCCGCCGGGTCGGTACCGATCACCGCGTCCTTGGGCACGCTGTCGCTGAATGCGCGCGTGACCATACCGGGCTCCAGTCCGCCCTTCCTGAGCAGCGCCTTCGCCTCGGCCAGCCCGCGGCCCGCCAGATCGGGCACCTTCACGGTCTCCGGGCCGTCGGAGACGGTCAGCGTCACCGAGTCGTTGTTGCGGATGCGGGCGCCGGCCTCGGGGTCGGTGCTGATGACCGTGCCGCGCTGCACCGTGTCGCTGTAGGCGTGCTCGACCCGCTTGACGTCGAGCCCGGTCTCCTTGAGCCGCTCCCGCGCCTGCGCCTCGGTCTTCGCCAGCAGCGGCGGCACCTTCGTGAACTGCCCCGAGTTGATGTACCAGACCCCGGCCCCGACACCGAAGACCACCAGCACGGCGACGACGAGCGTGACCAGTCCGCGCCCGGGCCGGACGGACCGCCACCGGGGCGGCACGGCCGGGGACTCGAACCGGGCCGTCCGGTTGTCGCCCGCGGCGGGATCGTCGTCCTCATTCACGGGGTTCACGGGCAGCAGCCGGGGCACCGTCAGCGAGCGCGGAATCACGCTCGTTCGGTCCTCGGCGATGTCGTGCTCCGCGGAGAGCGCCTGCGGCGGCACCGCGTCCAGCTGCTCGTCGGTGAGCCCCGCACGGGACTCCCGCACCTGGGCCAGCAGCGCCACCGCGTCGTGCGGCCGGACCGCGGGGGTGCGGGCGGTGGCCGAGGCGACCAGCTCGTCCAGCTCGCGCGCCAGCCCGGGCGCGGTGGCCGAGGGCGGCGGCACGTCCTCGTGGAGGTGCTTGTAGAGCACCACCGCAGGGGAGTCCCCGTCGTGCGGCTTCTGACCGGTCAGTATCTCGTAGAGGACCACGCCGCACGCGTACACGTCGACGCGCGGATCCGCGGTCCCGTTCTCGATCTGCTCCGGCGCGAGGTAGGCGACGGTCCCCAGCACGGCCCCCGTCGTACTGGTCACCGTGTCCACCGACCGGACCAGTCCGAAGTCCGCGACCTTGACCCGGCCGTCGTCCCCTATCAGCACGTTCTCGGGCTTCATGTCCCGGTGCACGAACCCGGCGCGGTGCGCGGCGCCGAGCGCGGCCAGCACCGGCTCCAGGATGTCCAGCGCGGCCCGCGGCTGGAGCGCGCCCCGCTCTCGCAGCACGTCGCGCAGGGTGCATCCGGCGATGTACTCCATGGCGAGGTAGACGTACGACCCGTCCGTACCCTGGTCGAACACCTGGACGACGTTGGGGTGGGCGAGCCGGGCCACCGACTTCGCCTCCCGGATGAACCGCTCCACGAACGACCCGTCGGCCGCCAGCGCCGGATGCATCACCTTGAGCGCGAGGACGCGGTCCAGTCGGGTGTCCAGGGCCCGGTAGACCGTGGCCATCCCGCCGACGGCGATCCGGGCGTCGACGCGATAGCGGCCGTCGAGCACCTGCCCGACGAGAGGGTCCTGAAGGGTCGTATCCACGCTGGTGAGTTTACGATCCGCGACCGACAGCCCCCCTGGTTCCCCCGGGATCGCAGCGGGACTGCAGCCGACCTGTGACGCATCCCACAACAGACGCCACGCGTCCAGGAGAACACCCCGCACTGCCCACCCACCCGCACTCGCCAACGGCGCAGGCCCCCACGGGAGAGGCCCACCACTCGACCAACCGCAAACAGACGCCACGCGTCCAGGAGAACACCCCGCACTGCCCACCCACCCGCACCCGCCAACGGCGCAGCTCCCCCACGGCAGAGGCCCACCACTCGACCAACCGCAAACGGGCGGCGCGCGGGCGGGAGAACACCCCACCCCGCACAACAACCCCCTCAGAACGCAGGCCGCTCCGGATCAAGCACGGCCAAGCCCTCCGCAGGAGACGACGCCTCGGCGAAGTACCGCCGAGGAATCCGCCCCGCCAGCCGGGCCAGCCGCCCCGCCTCCACGGCATACCGCATCGCCGCGGCCATCCGCTCCGGCTGCTGCGCCCGGGTGACGGCCGACGCCAGCATCACCCCCGCGCACCCCAACTCCATCGCCAGCGCCACATCCGACGCCGTACCGGCGCCCGCGTCCAGGATCACCGGTACGCGCGCGTGCTCCACGATCAGCTGGAAGTTGTGCGGATTGCGGATCCCGAGCCCCGAACCGATCGGCGAGCCGAGCGGCATCACCGCCGCGCACCCCACGTCCTCCAGCTTCCGCGCCAGTACGGGGTCGTCGTTCGTGTACGGCAGCACCGTGAACCCGTCGTCGACCAGGGTCTCCGCCGCGTCCAGCAACTCGATCGGATCCGGCAGCAGGGTCCGCTCGTCGGCGATCACCTCCAGCTTGATCAGATCCGTCCCGAGCGCCTCGCGGGCCAGCCGGGCGGTCAGCACCGCCTCGCCCGCGGTGAAGCAGCCCGCGGTGTTCGGCAGCACCCGGATGCCGAGCCGCTCCAGCACCGAGAGCACGGATCCGTGCACATCGGGGTCGACCCGGCGCATCGCCACGGTCGTCAGCTCCGTGCCGGAGGCGACCAGCGCCCGCTCCAGCACGTCGAGGCTGGGCGCACCGCCCGTACCCATGATCAACCGGGAAGTGACGGACGTACCGCCGAGGACGAGGGGATCGTCGGCCATGGCTCAGCCTCCTTGGACGGCGGTGAGGACTTCGACGCGGTCGCCCTCGCGGAGGACGGTGGACGGCCACTGCGCGCGCGGGACGACGGTTTCGTTGAGCGCCGCGGCCACCCCGCCGGACGCCGAGGTGAGAATCCGCACGACGGTGTCGAGAGCCGTGCCGGGCGCGATCTCCCGGCGCTCCCCGTTGACAGAGATGATCATGCGGGCTGCTCCGTGCGGGCGGCGGCGCCGAACCGCGCGGGCGTGAACGGACGGGCCTGATCGGGGAGGTCCCCGGTGGCCAGGACGTGCGCCATGACGTCCCCGGTGACTGGGGTGAGCAGCACGCCGTTGCGGTGGTGCCCGGTGGCCACGAGCAGCCCGTCGAGGGCGGTCGGGCCGAGCAGCGGCGCATTGTCCGGGGAGCCGGGCCGCAGCCCGGCCCGGGTTTCGGCCAGCGGCAGCTCGGTGATCCCCGGCACCAGCTCGTGTGCGTCCCGCAGCAGTTCGTACACGCCGCCCGCGGTCACCGTCGTGTCCCAGCCCAGCTCCTCGCTGGTCGCCCCGACCACCAGCTCGCCGTTCTCCCGCGGCACCAGGTAGACCTGGCTGCCGCGCACCACGGCCCGCACGGTGCGGCTCAGGAACGGCGCGTAGTGCTTCGGCACGGTCAGCCGCAGCACCTGCCCCTTCACCGGCCGCACCTGCGGCAGCACGTCCTGCGGCAGGCCCGCCAGCCGTCCGCTCAGGCTGCCCGCCGCGAGCACCACCCGGCCCGCGCCCAGTTCCGTGCCGTCCGTGGTGATCACCCCGACGGCCCGGTCCCGCAGCACCGTGCAGCGCTCTGCCCACGCCCGGTGCAGGACCACACCGGCCCGCTCGCACGCCACGAGCAGCGCGGCCGCGAGCCGCCGCGGGTCGATCTGGTGGTCGCCGTCCACCCGCAGCCCGCCCCGCACGCCCGGCGCGAGCAGCGGCTCCAGACGGCGGCACTCCCGGCCGGACAGCCACTCGGACTCCAGCCCGGAGCGCTGCTGCAACGCGTGCAGATCGCGCAGGTGCGCCCGGTCGTCGGCGTCCAGCGCGACGGCGAGCGTGCCGCACCGGCGGTAGCCGAGATCGAGGCCGGTCAGCTCGGTCAGCTCGGCCGCGAAGTCCGGGTAGCGGCGGGCCGAGGCCAGGTTCAGGCCGAGCAGCGTCTGCTCGCCGTGGTGCAGTTCGGTGACCGCGGCCAGCATCCCGGCCGCGACCTGCGCGGCCCCGCCGCCCGGCCCGGGGTCGACGACGGTCGTGGCGAACCCGTGCTGGGCTGCCCGCCAGGCCGTGACCAGGCCGATGATTCCGCCCCCGATGACGAGAACGTCCGACGTACGTGACGACATGGGCGTCCAGCCCCTCCCTTCGCCGGCATGACCCGGATCAGGTTCGTACGGTCGGAGGCCGCCAGCCTCCCTCTCAGCCCGGTGCGTCCGGGCTCCCGCGAGTGCTTGTACGGTGGCCACCCTAGCCCGCCGCCGCCCGCCTCAGTAAGGGAGCCGCCCGTCATGGCCCGCTCGCTCGACGGCCTCGTCCTCGCCCCTGTCGCCGACCAGGCCCCAGGTCAGGTGGGTACCGGCACCCGGTTCACGTACCACGAGAAGGACGGCGCGATCTGGGCCGAGTACGCCGGCGGCGACATCGTGCGCGGGTATCTCGTCGGCACCCGGCGGGGCGACCGGCTGGACTTCCGTTACGTACAGCTCAAGCACGACGGCAGCACCTCCTCCGGGCACTGCGAGTCGACGGTCGGCGAACTGCCCGACGGCCGGGTGCGGCTGACGGAGACCTGGCAGTGGGAGTCGCAGCCGGGCACCGGGACGAGCGTGGTCGAGCAGGTCCCGGAGTCCCCGGCCCCGGCAGGCGATCCCGTTGTGCAACAGGTCACTCCGCACGCCCCCTGACGGCCGAATTGTCACGTGACTATGGTGATCACGTGAGCCAGCAGACGCAGCACCGGAGCACGTCACAGGGGCGGCGCGTGGTCGTCGTCGGCGCGGGCATGGCCGGGGTGCAGACCGCGGTCGCCCTGCGAGAACAGGGGTTCACGGGCACGATCACCGTGGTCGGCGCGGAACCCCACCAGCCGTACGACCGACCGCCGCTGTCCAAGGCCGTGCTGCTCGGCAAGGCCGAGGGCTCCGCCTTCGAGGTCGACTTCGAGGCGCTCGGTATCGACCTCGAACTGGGCCGCGCGGCACTCGGCGTACGCCCCGCGGACCACGAGCTGGACACCGAGGCCGGACCCGTGCCGTACGACGTCCTGGTCCTCGCCACCGGTGCCGAGCCGATCCGGCTGCCCGGCGCGGAGGGCGTCCCCGGTGTGCATCTGCTGCGCACCCTGGACGACGCCCAACGGCTGCGGCCGGTGCTCGCCCGGCAGCACGACATCGTGGTCGTCGGCGCGGGCTGGATCGGCGCCGAGTTCGCCACGGCGGCCCGCGAGGCGGGGTGCGCGGTCACGGTCGTCGAGGCCGCCGACCGCCCGCTCGCGGGCGCGCTCCCGGCCGAGGTCGCGGCGCCCATGACCGCCTGGTACGCGGACAACGGCACCGAACTGCGCACCCACGCGCGCGTGGCGAGCGTCGAGCCCGGCGCGGTGCTGCTCGCCGACGGCTCGCGGCTGCCCGCGGACGCCGTCGTGGTCGGCATCGGCGCGCGCCCCGCCACCGGCTGGCTGACCGGCTCCGGCATCGAACTGGGCGCCGACCAGGAGGTCGTGGCCGACGCGTATCTGCGCGCCTCCGCGCCGGACGTGTACGCGGTCGGCGACTGCGCCTCCTTCCCCTCCGCCCGGTACGGCGAGCGGCTGCTCGTGCACCACTGGGACAACGCGCTCCAGGGGCCGCGTACGGTCGCCGCGAACATCATCGGCGACACCCCGGCCGTCTACGACCCGGTGCCGTACTTCTGGTCCGAGCAGTTCGGCCGCTTCGTGCAGTACGTCGGCCACCACCCGGCGGCCGACACGCTGCTGTGGCGCGGCGACCGCCTGGGGCCCGCGTGGACCGTCTGCTGGCTGCGCGCGGGCCGGCTGGTCGCCCTACTGGCCGTGGGCCGACCGCGTGATCTGGCGCAGGGACGGCGACTGATCGAGGCGGGCACGCCGATGGACCCGGAGCTGCTCGCGGACCCCGCGCGGCCCCTCAAGGAGGCCACCGCGTGACGCGCGGAAACCCCAGGTCGGACGGGCCCGACTTCCGACTGTCAGTCCGAGATGGCACGCTGTTTCCGTGACCGAGATTGACGCAAAGATCGATGCTCTCGTCCCCGCCTGGCTCACCCTCCCCGACATCGCCGAGCAGTTCGGCGTCGAGGTGACACGTGTGCGGCAGCTGGTCAAGGAGGGCCAGCTCATCGCCGTACGCCGTGGCGAGAACCGCGCGCTGCACGTGCCCGCCGCCTTCATCGACGAGGACAAGGTCGTCAAGGGCCTGTCCGGGACCCTGACGCTGCTGCGGGACGACGGCTTCACGGTCGAAGAGATGCTGGAGTGGCTTTTCACCCCCGACCCGACCCTGCCCGGCACCCCGGCGCAGGCCCTCGGCGAGAACCGGGGCACGGAGGTGAAGCGCCGCGCCCAGGCGCTCGCCGTCTGATCCGAACGACCCACGGCGCACGGCCGTGGTCCCGGACGGGCCACGGCCGGGGCGAACCACGGCCCGACACCCGGCCCGACTGCCACGCCTCCGGGACTCCGAAGGACCCCGCACGCGGCCCGTGAGGCGGCGGCAGGGTTCCCTCCGACTCGCGGATCCGGAGGCGTCCTGCGCACGGCCCGCGAGGCCCGGGCGTGGCTCCGTTCGGCCTGCGAATCGGCGGCGAGCATCCTGCATGCGCGGCCAGCAGATCGGACGGACGTGGGTGTCCTTGGCCCATGGACGCGGGGTGGGTGCCGCGCACGCGGCCCGCGAGGCCCGGACCCCGCTCTCCGTGATCCGCAGGCACGGGCGGCGCGTTCCGGGAGCCGTCGGCCCGGCGCCCGTCCGCCGTCCGTACGTCACTGACACCGGCCCTACTACGCTTCCCGTGGCCCCACACAACGCACCCGCACCACCGACAGCCGCCGCCAAACCCCAGCACCACCAACGGCCGCACTACAAGCTCCGTACTGCTGACACCGCACTGCAAACACCCGCACCCGCACCGCCGACGCCGCACCGACACCCGGGGGGACGCACCGTATGTCCGATACCGATACCGATACCGATACCGACACCGATACCGACACCGCCGCCCGCGCGGCCCGGGCTCGGCTCGCCGACGCACGGCTCTACCTGTGCACGGACGCCCGCAGGCGCCAGGGCGACCTCGCCGAGTTCCTCGACGCGGTCCTGGCCGCAGGCGTCGACATCGTGCAGTTGCGCGACAAGGGCATGGAGGCGGCCGAGGAACTGGCGCACCTGGAGGTGTTCGCCGACGCCTGCGCCCGGCACGGCACGCTCCTCGCGGTCAACGACCGCGCGGACGTCGCCCACGCGGCCCGCTCCGACGTGCTCCACCTCGGACAGGGCGACCTCCCGGTGCCCGCGGCCCGCGCCATCCTCGGCGCCGACGTGCTCATGGGCCGCTCCACGCACGCCCCGGCGGAGGCCGCCGCCGCGGCCGTCCAGGACGGCGTGGACTACTTCTGTACCGGCCCGTGCTGGCCCACCCCCACCAAGCCTGGCCGGTCCGCGCCCGGTCTGGACCTGGTCCGGTACACGGCCGCGCTGGACACCGACCGGCCCTGGTTCGCCATCGGCGGCATCGACCTGGGCAACCTCGACGAGGTGCTCGACGCCGGTGCCCGCCGGGTGGTCGTCGTCCGCGCGATCACCGAGGCCGACGACCCGGGAGCGGCGGCGGCCGAGTTCGCCGAACGGCTACGGCGGGCCTAGCGGCCTTGGCTGCCTTGTCCAAGGGATGGACAAGAATTGGACAATAACTGAACAAAACGGGCAAATTTCCGACGCTCGGTTGGGGGACCGGCCGCCCCTGGCTAACCTGCGGGTATGGCCCTCGGAACCGCATCCACCAGGACCGACCGCGCACGCACCGTGCGTGACATCCTGCGCACCGGCAAGACGACCTACTCGTTCGAGTTCTACGCGCCGAAGACGCCCAAGGGTGAGCGGAGCCTGTGGAACGCGCTGCGCAGGGTCGAGGCGGTGGCTCCCGACTTCGTGTCCGTGACCTACGGCGCCGGCGGCTCCACCCGCGCGACCACGGTCAAGGAGACCCAGCAGATCGTCGTCGACACCACGCTGACGCCGGTCGCCCACCTCACCGCCGTCAACCATTCCGTCGCCGAACTCCGCAACATCATCGGCCAGTACGCGGACGCCGGGATCCGCAACATGCTCGCCGTCCGCGGTGACCCGCCCGGAGACCCGATGGGCGCATGGGTGCCGCACCCCCAGGGTCTGACCTACGCGGCCGAACTCGTCGCGCTCATCAAGGAGTCGGGCGACTTCTGCGTGGGTGTCGCCGCCTTCCCGGAGATGCATCCGCGCTCCAGTGACTGGGACTCGGATGTCGCGCACTTCGTCGACAAGTGCCGTGCGGGCGCCGACTACGCCATCACACAGATGTTCTTCGAGCCGGAGTCGTATCTGCGGCTGCGCGACCGGGTCGCGGCAGCCGGCTGCGAGACCCCGGTCATTCCCGAGGTCCTGCCGGTCACGAGCGTGCGGATGCTGGAGCGGCTGCCCGCGCTCAGCAACGCCCGGTTCCCGGAGGCTCTGAAAGAGCGGATCCGCACAGCGAAGGACGATCCGGCGGCGGTACGCTCCATTGGCATCGAGTTCGCCACGGAGTTCTGCGCGCGACTGCTGGCCGAGGGAGTGCCCGGACTGCACTTCATCACGCTCAACAACTCCACGGCGCCGCTGGAGATCTACGAGAACCTGGGCCTGCACCATCCCCCGCGGGCCTAGACCGGCCACACCGGTTTACGACACACTGCGTAGCGGTCACTGGGAGAGGGGCGTACATGGGCTGGGCGGTCCTCTACATCGCGTTCGGCATCGTCGCGCTGTGGTTGCTCGGCGAGGTGCTGCTGCAGTACAAGGCGCGGCTGCGCTGGCGGCTGCTCGCGTTCCTCGGCTTCCTCGGCGTCGTGCTCGGCGTGCTGATCCCTTCCGTCGTCGTCATCGGACTGGGCGCGGTGGCCTTCGCGCTCGGACAGACCTATGTGACCCTGTCGTTCCGCCGCGGCTTCGCCGACGGCTGGGCGGTCAGCCGCCGGGGTGAGGGCGGCGGCAAACGCCGGGGCGAAGGACTGGACCACCAGGAGCCCGCACTGGACTCCGACCTGGAGGCGGCCGGGCCCGGCCACGGCCGGGACGACGACGGCTACCGGCAGGACGGCGGTTACGGCCGTGACGGCGCCCCGTACGGCCGTGACGAGGACTACGACCGCGACGACGTGTTCGCGCCGGCCTCGCGCGCGGCCAGGCCCGCCGCCGCCGAGACCACCGCCGTCTACGAGCCGCAGCCCCTGCCCGACGACACCGGCACCTACGGCATATACGGCGGCTTCCCCTACGCGAGCGCCGCCCAGCACCAGGATCCGACCTACGCGACGAGCGCCCAGGGCACCGACCAGGGCCACGCCTACGACTACTCCGGCTACGGCCAGCAGCAGTACGGCTACGACGCCAACGGCCAGCAGCAGTACGCCAACTACTCCGACCCGTACGTCGGCGCCCAGAGCTACGGCGACGCCTCCGATGCCTCCTACGACCCCGGCTACGGCGGCCGGCCGTACGGCCAACAGGCGTACGGTCAGGACCAGTACGGCACCGGCGGCTACAGCGAGACCCCGGCCGGCGGTGTCTGGGTCCCGCAGCAGCGCACCGACGAGTCCCACGGCGGCGAACTCCCGCAGGAACATCCCTACCCGTACCAGAACAACGGGCAACAGCAGGGCAACGGCAACGGATACGACGAGCACTACCGCTTCTGACGAGCGCTATCGCCTCTGAGGAGCACTACCGCTTCTGCGGACCCGCTCCCGCGACGCCGACGCCGACCGGCTCACCACCCCCTTCGGCTCATCGCGCGCCGAGCCACGGGCTCACTGCGAGCCCCGGAAGTCAGGCCCCTCCACGATCAGCCCGGCGACCAGCGCGCCCGACATGCCGGCGTGCGGCAGCCCACCCCCGGGATGCGACCAGCCGCCGACCCCGAACAGGCCCGGTATCGCGGTGCTGTTGGACGGACGAAGGGTTCTCTCGGCCGCGGCCAGCGACGGCGGGGGTACGGCCCCGCCCTCGGCCCCCGTCTCCCGCTCGGTGTGCACCGGCGTGCGCACCTCGCGCCACAGCACGCGCTCCCGCAACCCCGGCACCGCCCGCTCGGCGGCGGCGACCATCCGGTCCGCGAAGGCGTCGGAGGCGCCAGGGGCGCTCCAGTCGAACCCCGCCGCGGACGG
>NZ_JBSGBN010000056.1:0-59774 GCF_053601275.1 Streptomyces sp. NPDC004752
GACACCGAGGCCCGGTTCCCCCCGGGGAACCGGGCCTCGGGTCGCTCCGGGTCATGCGGCGCGCCGCACGCACGGGCCCGTGGGCCGGACCGGTGCGGCGGGCAGGCGTCGGTTGTCGGTGGGGTTTGGTAAGAATGCAAGCGTGAGCAGCGAGAACGGGCAGGGCGGCGGTGGGGCCGAACAGGCGCCGCCGGAGCAGCTCGCGCTCATTCGGGACAGCGTGCGCGGTGCGAAGGCGCCGCGGGCCAAGCCGCGGACCTGGCGGGGGGCCGCGCTGGCCAAGGAACTGCCCGTCGCGCGCGTGCTGGTCGACAAGGGCGTGCTCCATCTCGACCGGTACTTCGACTACGCCGTGCCCGCGGAACTGGACGAGCAGGCACAGCCCGGGGTGCGGGTGCGAGTGCGGTTCGGGGCCGGCCGGCACCGGGTGCGGGAGGGACGCCGGGAGGGCGGGGGCCTCATCGACGGGTTCCTTGTCGAGCGGCGGGCCGAGTCCGACTACTCCGGGCCGCTGGCCGCACTGGCCCAGGTGGTGTCCCCCGAGCCGGTGCTGAGCGAGGAGCTGCTGGGGCTCACGCGGGCGGTCGCCGACCGGTACGCGGGCAGCCTCGCCGATGTGCTGCAACTGGCCGTTCCGCCGCGCAGCGCGCGGGCCGAGCGGCGGGCCTCGCCCGCACCGCTGCCGCCGCCGGTGCCGCCCGAGCCCGGGCCATGGGTCCGGTACGAGCGGGGGGCGGCCTTCATCGAGTCGCTGGCCTCGGGGGGCTCACCGCGGGCCGTGTGGAACGCGCTGCCGGGCCCGCGGTGGAGCGAGGAACTGGCCCTGGCCGTCGCCGCCACGCTCGCCTCGGGGCGCGGCGCGCTCGTCGTCGTACCGGACGGCCGGGCCGCCGCTCGGGTCGATGCCGCGCTCACCGCGCAGCTCGGCCAGGGACGGCATGCGCTGCTCACTGCGGACGCCGGGCCCGAGAAGCGGTACGGGCAGTGGCTCGCCGTGCGCCGGGGGGCCGTACGCGCCGTCGTCGGGACGCGGGCCGCCATGTTCGCGCCGGTGCGGAACCTGGGGCTCCTTGCCATCTGGGACGACGGGGACGACAGCCACAGCGAGCCGCACGCCCCGCAGCCGCATGCCCGGGATGTCCTCCTGCTGCGCGCCGCCCTGGACAAGTGCGCTTTCCTGCTGGGGAGTTGGAGCTGCACCGTGGAGGCGGCGCAGCTGGTGGAGAGCGGCTGGGCGCGGCCCCTCGCCGCGAGCCGGGAGCAGGTGCGCGGGGCCGCCGCGCTGGTGCGGACCGTGGGGGACGGCGACCTGGCGCGGGACGAGGCCGCCCGCGCCGCCCGGTTGCCGACGCTCGCCTGGCAGGTGGTCCGGGACGGGCTGCGGCACGGGCCGGTGCTGGTGCAGGTGCCCCGGCGCGGATACGTGCCGCGCCTGGCCTGCGCGACGTGCCGGGCGCCCGCCCGGTGCCGGCACTGTTCCGGGCCGTTGGAGGCACGGGACTCGGGGGCGTTGTGCTGCGGCTGGTGCGGTCGTGAGGAGGGCGCCTGGCACTGCCCGGAGTGCGGCTCGTTCCGGCTGCGCGCGCAGGTCGTGGGGGCGCGGCGGACCGCCGAGGAACTGGGGCGGGCCTTCCCTGCGGTGCCGGTGCGGACCTCGGGGCGCGAGCAGGTGCTGGACACGGTGCCGGGGGCACCCGCGCTGGTGGTGAGCACGCCGGGGGCCGAGCCGGTCGCCGAGGGCGGCTATGCGGCGGCGCTGCTGCTCGACGGCTGGGCCATGCTCGGCCGGCCGGACCTGCGAGCCGGTGAGGACGCGCTGCGCCGCTGGCTCGGGGCCGCGGCGTTGGTACGGCCGCAGCAGGACGGGGGCACGGTGGTGGTCGTCGCCGAGCCGACGCTGCGACCGGTCCAGGCTTTGGTGCGGTGGGATCCGGTGGGACACGCGGTGCGGGAGTTGGCCGAGCGGGCCGAGCTGGGGTTCCCGCCGGTGTCCCGGATGGCGGCCGTGTCGGGCCCGGTCCAGGCCGTGGCCGGGTTCCTGGCGACGGTCGAACTCCCGCCGGACGGTGAGGTGTTGGGACCCGTACCGGTGCCGGTTGTGCCTGCCGGGAGACCACGGCGTACCGGGGGGCCGCCGCCCGGGGAGCAGTGGGAGCGGGCGCTGGTCCGGGTACCGCCCGGCAGCGGGTCCGTACTCGCGCATGCGCTGAAGACGGCCCAGGCCGCACGGATGGTACGGGGCGGCGGCGAGCCGGTACGGGTACGGATCGACCCACCGGACATCGGCTGACGGGGCCTCGCCCGGCCGGGCTGGGTCGGGCGGGCTGGGTCGGGGGGTCGGCCGGAACCCGGGCGAACGGGCGGTTCGGCGTCCGGGTGGCTGGTGATTGTGCCTTGATCGGCCGCTTGAGGTGATTGGGGGCCGGGGGCCCTGCGCGGGGAAGGGCGGGGCCGCGGGTCGAGGGCCAGGCGTGGGGAGACGGCCGGAGTGGCTGGACAGCGGTTGAACTGTCGCGGGGGTTCTGCCGCGGGTGGTCGATCGGGGCGGCCTGCTGACGGGCGTCAGCGGTGGGCGGGCCGGTCGGTGTGGTGGTCGGCGACAGGCGGTCCGGCGTCCAGGTGGAGGTGATCGGGCAATGGCGGCTGGCCGCGCTTCAGGTGATCGGGGCCGGGACCGGGGGCCAGGTGTGGGGAGGCGGCCGGGCGGTGGTTGAACCGTTGCGGGGGTTCTGCCGCGGGTGGTCGATCGGGGCGGCCTGCTGACGGGCGTCAGCGGTGGGCGGGCCGGTGCGGGCCGGTCGGTGTGGTGGTCGGGCGACGGGGGCCGACGGTGGGCCGGTTGGTGTGCGGTGGTTCGATGACGGTGGCGGGTGGTTGTGTGCTGGGTGGGCCGGGGTGCGGTGGGTCCGTTTCGGGTGGATCACTGACGGATTATCGTGCGGCCTCGTACGTCGTGCCGACGGCGAGGGCGTCGGCGTACGGCCGCCGACCGCGGGGCGCCGGGTGAGTGCGGGGCTTCGCCGGACGTGCAGTCGCCCTCCCGAGGCGTGGGCCGGGAGGGCGGGTGACTGTGGGTCAGCCGTTGCGGGGGCCCGGGAACGGCGTGGGGCGGGCCTCGTGGAGCGTGGGGCTGCCCGCGGTCGGCTGGGTCGGCATCGAGCGGGCCGCGGGGACGGTCGGCACCGTGGGCAGGCCGGTGTTCACGTTCACCGTGCTGCCCGTGGGCTCCGGCGTGCGCTCGGCCTCCGCCGCTGCCTGGGCCGCGGCGCGGCGGGCGCCGTAACGGCGGTGCACCGCCTGCTTGGTGACGCCGAGGGCCGAGCCCACCGCGTCCCACGAGAAGCCGAGCGAGCGGTCGAAGTCCACGGCGGCCGTGACCAGGGTTTCGACACTGTCCCGGAGTTCCTGGGCGAGACGGACGGTCGGGGCGGGGGCACGTCCGTAGACGACGAAGCCCGTGGAGGGGCCGGAGCGGCGCGGGCGGTAGACGTTGCCCAACTGGGCGGTGAGCGTACGCAGTGCGTCCACCTGTCGGCGGACCCGCTCGATGTCCCGCACCAACAAGTGCAGGCTGGCCCGGGCCTGGGCGTCGTGGGTTGCGTGGTCGGCCATGAACAAGCCTCTCGAACCGGCGTTGAAAGGAATCGGGCCGCGATGGCGGCCCGTTGTGGTCAACTTTTTCTTGACCAACGCGTCTGCCCGCGGCTTGGTCACGCTGTGGGGGCGTGTGGGCATATGCGTACGCCGTCGGCCGGCCCGTACACCACCCGGTCGTGGTACCGGCCCGGAAGCCGCGCCTGCGTCCGCGGGCGCCCGGCCGTGCGTGGGGCCGTCGGCATAGACTGATGCGCTGCCCGTCCACCCCCGCCCGAGAGGCCCCCACTCGCCCATGAAGCTCGTCTTCGCCGGTACCCCCGAGGTCGCCGTTCCCGCCCTGGACGCTCTCATCGCCTCCGGGCGGCACGAGGTGGCCGCCGTCGTCACGCGGCCCGACGCACCGGCCGGGCGCGGGCGCCGGCTGGTCGCGTCCCCCGTGGCCGAGCGGGCGGAGGAGACCGGGATCGAGGTGCTGAAGCCGGCGAAGCCGCGCGATCCCGAGTTCCTGCAACGGCTCAGGGAGATCGCCCCCGACTGCTGCCCCGTCGTCGCCTACGGGGCGCTGCTGCCGCGCGCGGCCCTGGACATCCCCGCCCAGGGCTGGGTCAACCTGCACTTCTCGCTGCTGCCCGCCTGGCGCGGCGCGGCGCCCGTGCAGCACGCTCTCATGGCGGGGGACGAGATCACCGGCGCCTCGACCTTCCTGATCGAGGAGGGGCTCGACTCGGGCCCCGTCTACGGGACCGTCACGGAGGAGATCCGGCCCACCGACACCAGCGGCGATCTGCTCACCCGGCTCGCCTTCGCCGGTGCCGGGCTGCTCGCCGCGACCATGGACGGCATCGAGGACGGCAGCCTGAAGGCCGTACCGCAGCCGGCGGACGGCATCACCGTCGCGCCGAAGATCACTGTCGAGGACGCCCGGGTCGACTGGCACGCCCCGGCGCTGCGCGTCGACCGGGTGGTACGCGGCTGCACCCCGGCACCGGGCGCCTGGACCACCTTCCGCGGCGAGCGGCTCAAGCTGGTCCAGGTCGCCCCCGTGCCCGAGCGCACGGACCTCGCCCCGGGGCGGCCGGCGGTCGGCAAGAACAGCGTCCATGTGGGCACCGGCTCGTACGCCGTCGAGCTGCTGTGGGTGCAGGCCCAGGGCAAGAAGCCGATGCGGGCCGCGGATTGGGCGCGCGGCGTGCGGATCGCGGACGGGGAGACGCTGGGCGGCTGACACCCCGACCGGCGCCGGCGGCGTCCCTGCGACGTACGCTGGGACGCGCACCCCTTCCACCACCGGAGCACCTTCTTCGTGAGCGAGCAGTCCCGCCGGCCCCGCAAGCCCGGCAAGCCCTACCGCCGTCCCCACAAGGACCCCGTCCGCATCCTCGCCTTCGACGCCCTGCGGGCCGTGGACGAGCGGGACGCGTACGCCAACCTCGTGCTGCCGCCGCTGCTGCGCAAGGCGCGGGAGAAGGGCGACTTCGACGCCCGGGACGCCGCACTCGCCACCGAGCTGGTGTACGGGACGCTGCGCCGCCAGGGCACGTATGACGCGATCGTCGCGGCCTGTGTCGACCGGCCGCTGCGCGAGGTCGACCCGCCGGTCCTCGACGTGCTCAGCCTCGGCGTGCACCAGCTCCTCGGTACCCGGATCCCGACGCACGCCGCCGTGTCCGCCTCCGTCGAGCTGGCCCGGGTCGTCCTCGGCGACGGGCGGGCCAAGTTCGTCAACGCGGTGCTGCGGAAGGTCACGCAGGACGACCTCGACGGCTGGCTGGCCAAGGTGGCACCGCCCTACGACGAGGACCCCGAGGACCATCTCGCGGTCGTGCACTCGCACCCCCGCTGGGTCGTCTCCGCGCTGTGGGACTCGCTGGGCGGCGGGCGGGCCGGGATCGAGGATCTGCTGGAGGCCGACAACGAACGCCCCGAGGTGACCCTCGTCGCCCGGCCGGGTCGGGCCGACACCCGGGAGCTGCTCCGCGAGGACGCCGCCGTGCCGGGACGCTGGTCGCCGTACGCGGTGCGGCTCACCGAGGGCGGGGAGCCCGGCGCCATCGACGCGGTGCGGGAGGGCCGGGCCGGTGTGCAGGACGAGGGCAGCCAACTGGTCGCCCTCGCCCTGGCCGGCGCCCCCCTGGACGGGCCGGACGAGAAGTGGCTCGACGGGTGCGCCGGGCCGGGCGGCAAGGCCGCGCTGCTCGCGGCGCTGGCCGCCGAACGCGGGGCCGTTCTGCTCGCCGCCGAGAAGCAGCCGCACCGCGCCGGTCTGGTGGCCAGGGCGCTGCACGGCAATCCGGGGCCGTACCAGGTCGTCGCCGCCGATGGCACCCGGCCGCCGTGGCGGCCCGGCACCTTCGACCGGGTGCTGGTGGACGTGCCGTGCACCGGTCTCGGCGCCCTGCGCAGGCGGCCCGAGGCCCGTTGGCGGCGACGCCCGGAGGACCTGGAGGGCTTCGCGCCGCTGCAGCGGGCCCTGCTGCGCACCGCGCTGGACTCGGTGCGGGTCGGCGGCGTCGTCGGCTACGCCACCTGCTCGCCGCACCTTGCCGAGACCCGCGCAGTCGTCGATGACGTGCGCAAGCAGCGCCCGCACACCGAACTCGTCGACGCCCGCCCGCTGCTGCCGGGGGTGCCCGCGCTCGGCGAGGGCCCCGACATCCAGCTGTGGCCGCATCTGCACGGCACCGACGCGATGTACCTGGCGCTGATCCGCCGAACCGCCTGACCCGGCCTCGCGATGGCCGAGCGGACGGGCCGCCGTGGCCTCCCGGCGGCCGGGGCGCACCGGCCGGACCTTCCGGCGGTCGGGCCGCACCGGCCGGACCTCACGGCTGTCGGCATCGGGCCGCGCGGCGTCCGGGGCTCTGCGGCCGGGTGGGCCGACGCACCCCCCTGACTCTCGGGCCGAGTTGCCCGGAGCCTCGGAGCCTCGGAGCCCTGGAGCCCCGGAGCCCGGGCGGGATCGGGGCACTCGGCCCCGGAGCGCTCGCCGAGCCGTCCGCGGTGTCGGCGTCATCGCCGCACGCGCCGCCCGACTCCATCGCCCCGATGCTCGGAGCACCGGTCGAACTGGGCGGCGACGCGCCGCGCGCGGTCCAGGGCGTCACGCCACGACCCGGCGCCCGGATGTCGGTGCCGGGCCCCGGGCCCCGGGCCATCGGACCGCTGATGGCCGTGGCCATGCGCCCCCGTGCCGCCGGTGCTGAGGTGCAGCTGACGGGCCGCACCGCGTGGCTCCTTGGCCGTCGAACCGTGGCCCCTTGGCCGTCGCACCGGATCCGCCGCCGCCAGCGGACTCCCGGCGGGAGCGATGCGGGGCGGACGTGGCAGGCTTGGGGCATGGCCGTGCAGATCAACCCCAGCATCCTGTCCGCCGACTTCGCCCGCCTCGCGGACGAGGCGAAGGCGGTCGAGGGGGCCGACTGGCTCCACGTCGACGTCATGGACAACCACTTCGTCCCGAACCTCACGCTCGGCGTGCCGGTCGTGGAGTCCCTGGCCCGGGCCACGGACACACCGCTCGACTGCCATCTGATGATCGAGGACGCCGATCGCTGGGCCCCTCAGTACGTCGAGGCGGGCGCCTCCTCGGTCACCTTCCATGTCGAGGCGGCCGCCGCGCCCGTGCGGCTCGCCCGCGAGATCCGCGCCAAGGGCGCCCGCGCCTCCATGGCGCTCAAGCCCGCGACGCCCATCGAGCCGTACGAGGACCTGCTCCCCGAACTCGACATGCTGCTGATCATGACCGTCGAGCCGGGCTTCGGCGGCCAGGCGTTCCTCGACATCATGCTCCCGAAGATCCGCCGCACCCGTGAGCTGATCGCCAAGCATGGCCTCGAACTGTGGCTCCAGGTGGACGGGGGCGTGTCGGCGTCCACGATCGAACGGTGCGCGGACGCGGGAGCCGATGTCTTCGTCGCCGGTTCGGCCGTCTACGGGGCGCAGGACCCGGCAGCGGCGGTGCACGCACTGCGCACCCAGGCGCAGACGGCCACCGCGAAGGCGTCCTGGGCATGCGACCACTGAGCCACAGGTACGTGAACGGCGGCCGTCCGGGCTGATCAACCCCGCCGGATCTGCAAGGATGAACGGCGAATGCAGAATGTGCACAGCAGTGAGGAGAGCGCCGTGTCGGGTATGACGGCGGGCCGCATGCGGATGGGACCCGCTGAGCTGGTGCAGGCGGCGGCCATGGCCCGCCGCTTCTACCTTGAGGGCAAGTCCAAGATCCAGATCGCGGAGGAGTTCGGCGTCAGCCGCTTCAAGGTGGCCCGGGTCCTGGAGACGGCCCTGGAACGGGATCTCGTGCGCATCGAGATCCGTGTGCCGGCCGAGTTGGACGCCCAGCGCTCCGACGCGCTCCGCGCCCGCTACGGTCTCAGGCACGCCGTCGTGGTCGAGTCCCCGGCCGAGGCCGAGGAGACCCCGGATCCGGAGAACCTCGGCGAGGTCGCGGCCGACCTGCTCGGCGAGCTGGTCAACGAGGGGGACGTCCTGGGTCTGGCCTGGGGCCGGTCCACCATCCACATGGCCGCCGCCCTCGACCGGCTGCCGCCGTGCACGGTGGTCCAGCTGACGGGCGTGTACGACGCCGGGACCGCCGAACGCGGCTCGGTCGAGGCCGTCCGCCGCGCCGCCCAGGTGTCCGGCGGCGACGCGCACCCCATCTACGCGCCGATGCTGCTGCCGGACGCGGCCACCGCGGCGGCGCTGCGCAACCAGACAGGGATCGCCCGGGCCTTCGAGTACTTCGACAAGGTCACGGTCGCCTGTGTCTCGATCGGCTCCTGGGAGCCGGGCATCTCGACGGTGCACGACATGCTCAGCGACGAGGAGCGCGGGCACTACGCCTCGCTCGGGGTCGCCGCCGAGATGTCCGCGCACCTCTTCGACGCGGAGGGCCGCCGGGTCGGGCGGGACCTGGGGGAGCGGTGCATCACGGTCAAGGCCGACCAGCTCCGCCGGGTCCCCGAGGTCGTCGCGATCGCGGGCGGACAGCGCAAGGCGGCGGCGATCGACGCGGTGCTGCGCTCCGGCCTCGTCACCAGCCTGGTGACGGACACCTCGGCCGCGGACTACCTGATGGCCGCGGGCCCCACACCGCGGCCCGCCCTGAACCGGGCGGACCCCGACGGACCCTGACCGGCCCCGGCAGCGGACCGATGCGGGGACGGCCGTGACAGCATCGACGCATGCTGCCGCGGTTCGTCCCCCGTGCGCTTTCGGCGCTCCTGCTCTGCCTCGCCGTCCTGGTCGCGGGCTGCTCCTCGGCCCGCACCGGGGCCGCGGACGCCTCAGCGCCGCCCTGGGCGGCCGGCCTGCCCACCGTCGCGGAGTCCCGGCTGCCGGCCGAGGCCCGGCAGACCCTTGCCCTCATCGACCGCGGCGGCCCCTTCCCCTACGCCAGGGACGGCGTCGTCTTCGGCAACTTCGAGGGACGGCTGCCCCGGCACGCGCGCGGCTACTACCACGAGTACACCGTGCGGACCCCGGGGGCGCACGACCGCGGCGCCCGGCGCATTGTCACGGGACAGCGCGGAGAGGTCTACTACACCGGTGATCACTACGAATCGTTCCGGGCGGTGCTGAGATGACGACTCCGTACGTCGTGTCGCTCGACCTCGGTGGCGTCGTCGACAAGGCCGGCCTGATGGACCGGTGCGCGCATGCGCTGGGCCTGCCCGACTGGTTCGGCCGCAACTGGGACGCCCTCGCCGACAGCCTCGCCGACCCGTCCGTGTGGCCGCCGCCGACGGCGGGCCGTGCGCTGTTCGTCGTCGTCACCGGCTGGCGGGAGTACGCCCGGGAACGGCCCGAGGAGTGGACGGTCGCCCAGGAGGTGTTCACCGAGGCGTCCGAGCGTGAACCGCGGCTGACCGTCGCCCTCGCCCTGGGCTGACGCCGGTCCGGTCCCGGCCGCCGGCACCGGCGCCCCGCCCGTCTCCGACGGGTCCTCCGAATCCGCCGCCGAGTGGAAAGTGCCTCTGGTTTCGAACCTTTGCTCGTGGGCAGTGGAACACGGGCAGGGCGACCAGTCGTACGGCGTGGAAGCCACGCTATTTGCATGGACTTTCGCAGGAAACGTCTCTTTTAAGACAGTGGCGATGGCTGAATTTTGTCATGATCATGACTTATCCAGTTACGCCGTCGACTTCGGCAGGAATGAGGGTTCCAGTGAAATTGGCTCTGATTTCAGGGGATGGGCTCCCGGTGAGCGGCCTGCTCACGATCTTCAGGAACGTGGTTGAGGCAGAACTTCCGAACGATACTCTGGAAATTCCGGTCGTCGCGGACCTCGGTTTCTCCTGGCGTCCTGACAAGAAGAACTTTTTCCCTCGGGGATGTGAGGACGGCGGGTATCCCGAATGGATGTCCGTCAGTACTGCCGTTCCCCTGGGCTTGGCAAGGGATGAACTTGAACACGCGCTCGCCACGATACGCAGTGCCGTGGCCCGCGCGGACAGCCTGGACGACAGCGAAACCGCGGATCTCTGGCGCCTCGTGGAGTCGATCGCCAAGCCCTACGAGGACTACTTCACCGAGTGGTTCGAGGAGCATGACGTCGACTGGGTCTGCGCCGTCAACATGACGCTCTCCGACGCCGTTCCGGTGACGCTGGCTCTGCACAGGGCGGCGGCGCGGCGGTGGCCGGCCGGTGCCTCGGGCGGCGTGCTCTTCTGGGACCACGATCTCTTCGCCAGCTATTCGGTCTTCGAAGAGGGTGCCCGCGTCTACCCGCCAGGCCCGAATCAGTTCACCCCGCTTCCTGGATCCGGCCCTCGCCACCGATGGGCGGTCGTGTCACCGGGGCTGGCGTCGGAAGCCGCCAAGTATCCGACCGAGCTCAGTGCCACGACAGTGCCGAACGTGCTTCCGACGTTGGGATCCTGGGAGCTGGAAAGAAGGCATGAAGCCTTCCGTGAACAACGCGGCCTGTCCTCGAACAGACCGCTGTTACTCGTTCCCGTGCGCGTCTTTCAGGTAAAAGGCGTCGAGATATCCGTCCGGGTGTTCGCGGAGATCAAGAGGATCTGCGAGACGCGGAGTCTGCCCGTTCCGCATCTGCTCGTCTTCGGCAGCCTGGACGAGGATCCACCGTATGCGGAGAAGGTGGTTGCTGTCGCTCGGCACATGAACGTGCAGGACGATGTCGTCTTTCTGGACGGGGTACCTCTGTCGAGTCATCGCGATGCCGGGCTCCGATGGCACCTCGACGAGGTCGATCTGCTGCGGCTGTGCCGGGCCGGTGGGGGAGCCGTGCTCTTCACCCCGAACACGGCTGATGTCGAGAGTGTAGGTCTCGGGCCCGCCCTCGCGGCCATTTCGGAAGTCCCTTGTGCCGTCACCGACTACGCGTGCTTCGAGGACATCTACGGAGCCCGGAGCGGCTGTGTCAGGATCACGGACGCCGAGGAGTTGGCAATCCCGGCCGAAGGTCTGGTGGATCTGATGGTTCGTAATGCCGAGGGTGATCCTCTGGTGCGGGAGATTCTGCGGCGGGACAAGGAACAGGTCCTGCGCTCATTCGATCCAGATCCATGGAGGCAGCTTCTGAGGGAGATCGCCCATACCGTAGCGCCGCATTGAAGTCCACTGTGAGCCGTCAAAAGGGTCCAAGGCGGAACTCGACGTGTTCTGCGTACAACTCGAAGATTCCTCGGCGAATCGATGCCACAGGCAGCGGCATCGCGCCGATGCCGAAAGCACGGCAAACAGCTCACACGGTGCGGGCGTACAGGCCGACATGGACTCTCCACGGCTCTTCGACGGAAGGTTACGACATGCCGCAGAAAGCACCTCGGGACTCGGATCTGATCCGGACCTGGGACGAATTGCCCGACCATGCGGACGTGCTCATCGTCGGCGGGGGTCTCGCGGGTCTGGAACTGGCGAAACACCTTGAACTTGCCGACGCGGACGATGTGCTGGTCGCCGAGGCCGGTGCGCACAGCGATCTCCGGCATGTGTATGCCGCGAACGACGCCGCCTCGGCCGACCGCATGTGGACCGATGAAACGGCCGACGAATACTTCGTCCGGTTGTGGGATTCGGCTACCGCACCTCATTTCTCCCAGGGGTCCGGGATCCGCCGCCGGCTCGGGGGGCGCTCCCTGTACTGGCACGGTGTGCTGCTGCCGGTGGAGGACTGGGCGCTGACCGATGCCGCCTGGCCCAAGACAGTGGTGAAGGACCTCACGCACTCGTGGCAGAGCGGCCCTTCGCTCTACGACCGTGTGCGATCGGATCTGAAGGATTGGAGCGAGCGAGCGAAGCGGCCTGCTCCGGTTGCAGAGAGCGTGAACATCGGACGCTTCCAGCTTGTCGAACCGCCACGGGCAGTCCGCCAGGCAGGCGTCGGAGCAGCACGCTGGGAGGCGTACTCTCCTCTGTCGCACTGGCTGGAAGCGGACGCCGCGAAGGAGAGCGCGGAAACGGCGCGTACCGGTTTTGTTCGTATCGCCCCGGACGTGGAAACCGTAGCCGTGCTGGTGTCCGGGGGCACGGCACGAGGTGTTGCCGTGCGGCACCGGGTCAGCGGTGAACAGAAAAGGATCACCGCACGGAAAGTGGTGCTTGCCGCGGGGACCGTGGAGAGCACGCGCATAGCCGTTCAGGCACTTCACCAGGCCGGAAAACTGCCACAGAGTCGCCTGACCGGGCTTGTCGACCACATCGTGCAGGGGTTCAACGTCACCCTCCAAGCCGACAGCGTGCCGCAGTGGCTGCTCCACCGAGCCCAGAAAGGTGTCTTTGCCTTCATGCCGAGAAGTGGACCGTCGCGCTCCAACCTGTTCGTCCAACTCGATGCCACCGCAGAGGGAGATGTACGGCTGGAGGCATGGGTCACGGGCGAACAGATCCGCTCCGCTCAAGGCGTGGTTTCCTGCACCCCCGGCGACGCGTGGCCCTGGCCCGTGACCATTTCGACCGGGCTGGACGCGGAGGACGCCCTGACTGTTGAAGCTCAGCGGGGCGAACTCCAGCAGTTCTGGTCCGAATGGTGTTCCGAATTCGGTCTGAAGCCTGCCCCGTTGGAGTTCGAATCCAGCTTCCTCAACCCCGGCCGGACGCTGGGGTCGGTACGTGATGCGCTGAGGAACGCGCACAGTGGTGTGCCCCAGGACCGGCCGGTGACGTGGTCGAGCCCGCTGGGGAGTGAGGAACACGAAGGCGGGACGCTCGCGATCGGTGATGTGCTCGACGAGAGGCAGGAGTTCATCGGACTGCCCGGCCTCTTCGCGGTGGGTCCCGCCATCTTCCCGCGGCAGGGATCCGCCAACCCGTCACTGACGACTCTGGCCCTGTCCAGGCGGCTGGCCGCGATCCTCGCGGAATGAATGTTCATGAACGTTCCTTTTTCCAGGTGCTGAAGTTTTCAAGAATCAGGCGGGGGGAGCGGTGAGTTCTTCAGGGCATGCGGATCCGCAGCGGACGATGCGAAAGGATCCGGACGGACGGTTGCGGGTGGGCGTCGTACACGCAGCGTTCGAGGGCATACAGGTCTTCGTCGGCGGAGTCGGGACCGCGATACGCGGGCAGGTGGTCGCCCTGCCGAGGGTGCAGCAGGAACTCCGCCGCCACGACATTGAAATCGTCCCGCATTTCATCGAGATCGCCTATCTGCCGGCACATCCGCACTACGACGAGGAAGCGTTCGCGCACTACCGGGAACTCATCAGGAGCGCCGGGGGAACGTTCTCCGTCGTTCCCAGCGGAACCACCGGACTGGCGGCCGACTCGATCTGGGGAGACGCGGGACTCGGAGAGTCGAGGAACTGGCAGATCGCGTCGGCGGCACTGGCAGGCCGGTTGATCGACCTCGCCGCCCGGTGCGATCTCCTGGTCGCCTACTGTCATGAACCCGTGTTCGCCTTCGCTCCTCTCCATGCCTCACTCCAGAGTGAGGCCGCCGGAGTCGATCTCACCGCGGTCTATGTGTCCCATGCGACCGCCTACGCGCATGAGATGCCCCTGCCGAATCCCGATCGGCTGATGGCGGAGTCACTGCCGGTGCACTGGGCGAAGGTCACTCCCCGAGTGCGGCTCGGTGCCATCAGCAGGCATATGACCGACCATCTCATCCGGGACTACGGCGCGAACGCGGAAACCTTCGTGCCCACCGGAAACGGAGTGGACATCAGTGATCGCTGGTACCGGCAGCGCTCGCGTACCGAGATCTCCAGGATGCTCGCTCGGCACGGCGTCCCGGTCGACCAGGACTTGCTCGTGACATTCGGGCGCGGCGTACCGTACAAGCGTCATGACATGCTGATCCGGGCTTGCGCCGAACTCCGCAGCGCGGCCCATCCCGTTGTCATGAGCGATCCGGAAATGCCTGAACTCCGAGAGCTCGCGGGACGTCTGCACGTCGACGCCACCCTGATCACCTCCTTCGATCGTGAACTGATGGCGGCTCTGCTGCAATGGGAGAGAACCAGGGTCCTCGCCCTGTCGGCGCAGAACGAGCCGTGGGGCATGATCCCTATGGAATCCCGGCTTCTGACCAGGGATACCGGAGCCATACTGGTTGCGGCGGATTCCGGCGGTTTCTCCGAGCAGATCGACGACGGTGTCGACGGATTTCTGCACGTTCCGAACGATCCGTCGGACCTTGCTCGGGTAATTGACAGAGTGCTGGAGTTGCCCGAGATCGAACAGAAGTCGATACGGCGCCACGGTGCTGAACGTGTGCTGAAAAAGGAGTCCTGGCCCATAAAGATCGTTGAATCCTTGAGGGCAGTTGTTCCCGAGATCAACACCGTGGCGGATGCCGTACTGGACGGGCTCCAGGCGGGCTGAATCGAGTCGATCGGATGACTGTCCTGGCCTCACCATGGGACCCGTCGGCCTGGCTACCCCGCGGCGTTGATGAGGCCCACCGCCGTGCGACCGGCTTCCAGCGCTCCTGGTACCCCGCGGGCCTCCGACTCAAGAGCGACTTCGACGAACTTGATCACATGTTCGTCGCCGTTGCGTACCGCCGTCTCCGACAGCTCCGACCGGGTGAGTTCACCCTCGGGGCCGGGTTCAGGCTCGGGCATGGTTCGTGTGGGACGAAAGACCGTGCAGATGGCGGCCGAAGCGGCCCACGCGTGGTTGAGGGTCCCCTGCCACTGGTCTTTCGGCAGTTCGGGGAGGACCAGTCCGGCGGCGCGTGGCGCGGTGGCGGCATGAACGAGCATCACAGGGTTGCCGGACGCCCAGGTCCGGTAGCGGACCACCGCTGCGTCCGTCAACGCACGCAACGCGTCCGGAACTTGCTCCACCGATGGGGGCGCGACCGCGGCGGGCCAGGACACCTCCTGACCGAGTCGCCAGAGCCTTGTACGGATGCCGCCCAAGGCGCCCAGGAGCGGAAGCCCGTCCATCGCCTCTTCCCACCGCGAGGCTCCGCCGAGCGGCCCGTGACACGGCACCGTCTGCCATCTCGCCGCCCAATAGCCGAGGGCGTGGGCGAGTTCGTCGAGCCGGGGCCGGGTGACCTCTTCGCGCAGGGAACGGACCGCATGTCCGGTGCGGATCATTCCATGGGTGGCGGACGCCACGGCGCCGGGTACCAGGCGCGGCCACCAGCGTACGAGCACCTCCCGCCAGGGCTCCTCGCGCATCGCCTGCTCGAAGAGCGCGATCCAGTCTCCCAGCCGGGACGGATCCCCCAGATACTCGCGCCAGTCCGACGGGTTGATGCGCCATCGCTCACCGGGACGCGCCTCAAGCCTGCGCGCATAGCCGTCGAGCCAGGAAGAGACGCGATCCCCGTGCCCGAGGCGCGCCATCGCGTCGACGGCCATCGGGCCATGGTTGGACAACCAGCCCTCGAATTCCGGTCCTGTCGCATGGAGCCGGTCGTAAGCGTCGTCCAGGATTCCGAAGTCAGGCATGGTCGGCGGGGCGCTCCTTCAGCTCGTACACATTCCCTCCGGCGATCAGTCGTGCGGCTCCCCTCCACAAGCGGTGTAACCGAGCCGTGGCTACGGGCCGAGCGGGATCTGTGGTGTCCCAGACGAGAAGGGCGCCGTCGTACGAGCAACTGGCCAGTCGGCATGTCTCGCGGCCAGCGGCCCTGTCAAGAGCACAGTAATGAGCAGCAGTTGACCTCGGTCGGCTGCCTCCTGAGCCTTATCCGGGGGCCTGGAAAGTAAACACCGGCTCGTGTGCGATTCCCGTTCGGAGCGCTGGAATATCCAGCGAAATCGTCACGTCGGGCGAAATCGAAAGGTAGGGGTGGAATCGCTCAGTTCGTGCGTATGACGGAGTGGGCTTGGAGTTCGCGGGTGTGGTCGACGCGGCGGGGCGGTCCGGTGACGGTGCGGTGACGGTGGCCGTGGTGGTGAGGCGGAACGGGACCGGCGCGACGGCCCGGCCCGGACAGCCTGGACACCGGCGGCCCCCACCCCCGCCCTGCCGACGGCAGTCGGGACCGCGACCGGTGCCGAGCCCTGGTCACCGCACGGCGCGAACACCTGGGTACGGCGGAGTGAGGCTCAACGGGATCGGGTTACGGCTCTCTCACACTTCCTGCGTCCTTTCCCACGCTGCCGCTGCCCGAGCGGGCCCCTCCGGCGAGCATGCCGATGACCACGGCCAATGCCGCGGGGATCAGCATCGCTTTGCGCAGTCCGATGCCATCAGCCGCGAAGCCGATCAAGGGCGGTCCGGCCACGAAGGCCAGATACCCGATGCCGGTCACTCTGGAGATGGCGACGGCCGACGGGATGCCCGGCAGGTTCCCGGCGGCGCTGAACGCGACCGGAGCGATGAGTGCCACCCCCGCTCCGAACAGCGTGAATCCGGCGATTGCCGCTTCTTGCCCGCCCAACACGATGCCGGCTGTCAGCGCGGTGGCGGCCATCAGCGATCCGACGCGCAGCACGAGCACCGGCCCCAGGCGTAGGACCAAGCGGTCTCCGCACAGCCGGACCACCGTCATGGCCGCCATGCATCCGGCATATCCGAGCCCGGCCGCGCCTGGAGAGGCCCCGAGGGAATCCCGGAGGTAGACGGTGCTCCAGTTCTCGACCGCGCCCTCGCCGACGAACGAACACAGAGCGATCGCGCCGAGCAGCACTATCGCTGCCGTCCACCGGCCTTGGCCGGCGCCGGTGTCGGTGCCTGACAGGGGTTCTTCCGCATCGAGCAGAGCCCCCGACGTGACCCAGACCGCGGCGCCGATGGCCACCGCCACCGCCGCGAGATGTGTCAACGGCGGGATGCCCAGGTGTGCGGCGGCGGAGCCCAGCAGTGCGCCGAGAAGGCCGCCGACGCTGTACGCCCCATGCAGCCCTGACATGACCGGCTGTCCTGTCAGGCGCTCCACGGCGACGCCCTGGGCGTTCATGGCCACTTCGGTGACGCCCAGTACGCACCCCAGGAGAAACAACCCGGCAGCCAGCGTCTCCAGGTTCCAGGCGAGAGCCGGCAGCGGTAACGCGGCCGCCGTCATCACCGCACCGCCGCGGAGGACCCGCCGGTTGCCCCAGCGCGCGATCCCCCACGAGGCCAAGCGGACCGCGCACAGGGTGCCCACAGGGGTCCCCACGAGCACAAGACCCAGTTGCCCGTCACTCAGCTCCAGAGCGTGCTTGATCTGCGGAAGGCGAGGTACCCAGTCGGCGAAAACTGCGCCGCAGCAAATGAAGACGAACGCCACGGCCCGATGCGCGCGGCGAGCGGAATCGTCAGGGGCGGATGCGCGGCGCGAGCTCATCTTCTGTCGGTCTGACGCCAAACGTCCGCTCCTTCGGTAGTCCGCTCTTCGGCTGCTTCACGCGGTCGTCGTCCTCATCGGCCGTTCACGGGTCACTCGGCCGCGTCGAACCACAGACCGCGTCGGCTGTGCCGTCTGCCCCGACGGTGATGTCCAGCGGGCAACCGGCGACCTGGAGGCCGGTCACCGTCGGCGGCCACGGTCCCTTGCGAAGGCGGGGACGACCGTCACGGTGCCGCCGGGAACGTCCGCGTCGATGCCCAGAGCGGCGCGGAGACCTGGATCGCGGAGCAGGCGGCCCATGCCTGGGGCCGACAGGAGGCGGGGAAGGGGGCGTGGATCAGTACGTAGGTCGCCACAGAACAGAACCCCCCACCGTCGGTTGCTCCCTGGACTTCGTGCGAGTCTACGTATCGTCCCTCCTGTCGTGGACATCGCCCTGGACACCCGTACGGGAGCTCGCGCCGGGCCCGGCTCGTCGGTCCGGACCGGACAGCAATCCCGCGTTGTCCTGCCCGTCGGTTGCTTTCGGCGGGCTGTACATGCATGTGGGTAGTATCTGGATGTAAGGCAGGGTTCACTTTCCCGGCGCCCCACATCTCCGCTCGGAGGAACCAACGAACGTGGGGGCTCTTTCCTGGGTCTTCGTGGCAGTGACCTGCGCTGTTTCGTGTGGAAAAAAGGTGCCATGCGTTTTCTTGAGCCCGGAACCGGACAGCTCGTACCGAGTTCTTCGGCGCCCTACGACCTGACGTACGACGACGTGTTCATGGTGCCGAGCCGTTCCGCGGTGGGCTCGCGTCAGGGCGTGGACCTCAGCTCCCCGGACGGCACGGGCACCACGATCCCGCTGGTCGTCGCGAACATGACAGCCGTCGCGGGCCGCCGCATGGCCGAGACCATGGCCCGCCGCGGCGGGCTGGTGGTGATCCCGCAGGACATTCCGATCGATGTCATCACGGATGTCATCACCTGGGTGAAGAGCCGCCACCTGGTCCTCGACACACCGATCGTGCTCGCCCCGCACCAGACCGTCGCCGACGCGCTGGCCCTGCTGCCGAAGCGTGCGCACAACGCCGGTGTCGTCGTCGACGAGTCCGGGCGGCCGGTCGGTGTCGTCACCGACCGGGACCTGTCCGGTGTCGACCGCTTCACCCAGCTCACCGAGGTCATGTCCCGCGACCTGCTGCTGCTCGACGCGGACATCGACCCGCGCGATGCCTTCAACACGCTGGACGGGGCCAATCGCCGCTATGCCCCGGCGGTGGACGGGGACGGCAGGCTGGCCGGCATCCTCACCCGCAAGGGCGCGCTGCGCGCCACGCTGTACACCCCGGCCACCGACGCGCACGGCAGGTTGCGCATCGCCGCCGCCGTCGGCATCAACGGCGATGTGGCGGGCAAGGCGCAGCAGCTGCTGGACGCCGGGGTCGACACGCTCGTCATCGACACCGCGCACGGCCACCAGGAGTCGATGATCAGCGCACTCAAGCTGGTGCGTGACCTCGATCCGCGGGTCCCGGTCGTGGCGGGCAACATCGTCTCCGCCGATGGTGTACGGGATCTGATCGAGGCGGGCGCCGACATCGTCAAGGTGGGCGTGGGGCCCGGCGCGATGTGCACCACCCGCATGATGACCGGCGTCGGCCGACCGCAGTTCTCGGCCGTGCTGGAGTGCGCCGCCGAGGCACGGAAGTACGGCAAGCACGTGTGGGCCGACGGTGGGGTCCGGCACCCGCGCGACGTGGCCATGGCGCTGGCGGCCGGCGCCTCCAACGTGATGATCGGTTCCTGGTTCGCGGGCACGTACGAGTCGCCCGGCGACCTCCAGCAGGACGCCGAGGGGCGCTTGTACAAGGAGTCCTTCGGCATGGCGTCCGCGCGCGCGGTGCGCAACCGCACCTCGGACGAGTCGTCCTACGACCGGGCCCGCAAGGCGCTGTTCGAGGAGGGCATCTCCACCTCCCGCATGTTCCTCGACCCGGCCCGTCCGGGCGTCGAGGACCTGATCGACTCGATCATCGCGGGCGTCCGCTCGTCCTGCACCTACGCCGGGGCGGGCTCCCTGGAGGAGTTCGCCGAGAAGGCCGTCGTCGGCATACAGAGCGCGGCCGGGTACGCCGAGGGCAAGCCCCTGCACGCCAGCTGGAACTGACCCGGTCTCGGCGACGCGCCCTACCGTGGGCCGGACCGCTGCCGCATGGCCGGTGCCCCCGCGCGGCCGAGGAGGCGGGCCTGCGTGACCCCCACCGCGAGGCCCGCTGCGAACCGACCCCGCCAACCCCGGCCCCGGCGACGTCCACGACGAGACAGCCCGGGTCGAACTCCCCGAGGACTGAACGGAACGAGGACGGAACGGAGCGAGGTCTAGACTCCGGCCGCCCGCGCCCGCTCGTACACCTCCGCGGCGACGTCCTTGAGGTGTTCGGCGTCGCGGGCGCCGCTCTGGAGGTCGACGAGGATCTCCTCCAGGCCGACGGCCGCGTGCGCCACGAGGTCCTCCACGATCTGGCCGACATCGCCCTGGAAGGGCCGACGGCCGGCGCCGCTGTGGGGCTCGGCCGAGAGGGCTGTGTTCACCCGCAGCACCGTCTGGACGGGCTCCGTGCGGCCCCGCTCGGCCGCCAGGTCCTGCACCCGCCGCCACTGCGCGGCGAGTTGGTCGGCACCCGTGCCCACCGGCAGCCAGCCGTCGGCGTGGTCGACCATCCGCCGCAGTGCCCGCCCGGTGCCCGCGGCCAGCAGGATCGGGATCGGCCGGGCGGGCTTGGGTCCGACCACGGCCGAGGCGATCCGCGTGATGCGGCCCTCGTGGCGCACGGGGTCGGGGCCCCACACCGCCCGGCAGACTTCGATGAACTCGTCCAGCACCCGGCCGCGCTCCTCGAACGGCCGGATCCCGGCGGCCGCGTACTCGTCGAGGGACCAGCCGGTGCCGAGACCCGCGACGACCCGGCCCCCGCTCGCCGCGTCCAGCGAGGCGAGGGCCTTGGCCAGTTGGAAAGGCTGATGCAGTGGCGCGACCAGCACACTGGAGCCGAGCCGGGCCCGCTCGGTGGCCGACGCCGCCAGGGTGAGCGTGACCAGCGGCTCCGCGACGTCGCGGTAGCCGTCCGGCCAGCGGAGCCCCTCGACGCCGTACAGCCCCTGCGTGGCCGGCTCGGGGAACAGGGCCCGTTCGAAGACCCATAGGCTGTCGTAGCCGATCCGTTCGGCCGCGCGCGCCACGTCGGGTACGTCCTTGCCGAGGGAGTACTGCCGCATCTGGGGAAGACCGAGACCGAGCCGGACCGCCATACCGGTGCTCCTTCGCAATCGGGTGTCTGCCGGTCAATGTACCTGTGTCATGCACATGATTCTGGGCGAGGCTCGCGCACTGGCCGGATCAGTCCGGCAGCGGGGTGAGCAGCAGACGGCCCGCGAGGCCGACGGCCGCGTCGAGGCGTTCGGCGAACTCCTCGGCGAGATCCCCGCACCGGCGCAGCGCCCACAGCGCCCGCGCCGCCGACCAGGTCGCGTCCCGGGCCCGCTCCAGGCTCCAGGAACCGAGCAGGTGGGTGAGCGGGTCGGCGATCTGGAGGAGGTCGGGCCCCGGCATCAGATCCTCGCGGACGTGTTCCTCCAGCGAGACGAGGAGATCGCCCACGCGCTCGAACTCGTCCTCCACGTCGTCGGGTTCGCAGCCGAGCGTACGACAGGTGTCCACCACGGCGAGCGCCAGGTCGTGGCCGATGTGCGCATTGATGCCCGCCAGCGCGAACTGCAGTGGACGTACGCCCGGATGGCGGCGGAGTTGGAACAGCGGCCGCCAGCAGGCGGGTGGGCGCCGGCCGTCCGCCGCCGCGTCCACCGCGGCCAGATAGCGGTGTGCGAACCGGACGTCCAGCGCTGTCGCGGCCCGCGGGTCGGCGAAGTACCCGGCGTCCAGCCGCCGTTCGACCTCTTCGGTGACGGTGAGGTAGACACGGTTGAACACCGCGACCCCGTCCCGGGCCGGCAGGGCGGCGTCCAGGGCGCGCATCCGCGCAACGACAAAGTCCACCGTGGGGACGGACGTCGTGAACTGTTCCAACTGGGCCATGGGGGCAGGGTCCCAGCCCTAGGCTTGCCCGCGTGCCGACGGGCCCGGCACTTCCCCGGAACGGGGGAACCAGCCCTTCGCGCCGGGAGGTTGTGACACAGGGGGGAGCACCGTTGTGGCAGGGCAACGCGCCCGGCGCCTGGCCGCACGCCGCGCCGCGCGCAGGCGCGCCGCCCGGCGCGGCGCGATGGTCGCGGTGACCTCGGTCGTCGTGGCGGTCGGCACCGCGACCGGGATGATCCGGGCGCTGAACGACGGAGGAGGCCAGGACCGGGCCCGGCCCCGGGTGATGAGTACGACGGGTCCGGCGCCGTCGCCGGCAGTGCCGTCGGCGTCCCCGAAGACCGGCACGCCCGTCCCGCCCGCCCTTTCGCCGAGGCGCACGGCACGCCCGGGGCCCGCCCCGACCCGGACGGAGCGGGAGCGGCCGACGACCGCCGCCGTCCCCCGCCTCTACCGCCACCCCGGCTCCCAGGTGCTGGACTGGGTCCGCGACCACCCCGACGATCCCCGCGCCGCGGTGATCGGATCGCGTATCGCGGACGAACCGGCCGCCGTGTGGTTCACCGACCCCTCCACGGCGACCGTCGCCGCCCGGGTGCGGGCCGTCACCTCGGCCGCCGCGGCCCAGGGCCGGGTGCCGGTCGTCGTGCCCTACGCGCTTGCGGACCGCGACTGCGGCGGGGCCTCCCGGGGCGGGGCACCCGATCTCGCCGCGTACGACGCCTGGATCGACGCCTTCGCCGAGGGGCTGGGCTCCGGTGAGGTCGTCGTCGTCCTGGAGCCGGACTCGATCGCGCAGGCGGACTGCCTCCCGGCGGCCGCCCGGACCGCCCGGTTCGCCTCGCTGGCGCGCGCGGGCCGGGTCCTGAAGGCCGCCGACCCCAGGGCGCGCGTCTACTACGACGCGGGCCACTCGGGCTGGCACCCGGCCGCGCGCCAGGCGGCGCTGCTCAAAGAGGCGGGCGCGGCCTCGGCCGCGTCCTCCGACGGCGTCTTCAGCAATGTCTCCAACTTCCATGCAACGGACGCCGAGATCGCCTACGACCGGCGGGTGCTGGCCGCGCTCGGCGGCCCCGCGGACCTCGGCGCGGTGATCGACACCAGCCGCAACGGCAACGGCGCGCCGGCGGACGGCGAGTGGTGCGATCCGGCCGACCGCCGGATCGGCCGGCCGCCCACCCTGGACACCGGCGAGGACCGGATCGACGGCTATCTGTGGGTGAAGCTGCCGGGGGAGTCGGACGGCTGCAAGGGCGCGGCCGGGACGTTCACACCGGAGTACGCCTATGAACTGGCGCGGTGACCGCCCCCGTCGGCATCCGGCGTTCCGTCGTAGGCGGCGGTTCCCTCGTCCAACAGCGGCTGCTGTCCCTTGAGATGGGCGGGTGCGAAGGCGCGCAGCGCGTGGTAGCCGGTGATGACGACCAGCGTGCCGAGGGCGATGCCGCTCAGCGAGAAGGTGTCGGTGAACTTCATGGAGACGTTGCCGACGCCGATGATGATGCCGGCGGCGGCCGGGACCAGGTTCAGCGGATTGCGCAGGTCCACCCCGGCGTGCAGCCAGATCTGCGCGCCGAGCAGGCCGATCATGCCGTACAGGATGACGGTGATGCCGCCGAGGACCCCGCCCGGGATCGCGGCGACGACCGCGCCGAACTTGGGGCACAGGCCGAAGAGCAGCGCGAAGCCGGCCGCGGCCCAGTACGCGGCCGTCGAGTAGACGCGGGTGGCGGCCATCACGCCGATGTTCTCGGAGTATGTGGTGTTCGGCGGGCCGCCGACCGCGGTCGACAGCATGGACGCCACGCCGTCCGCCGAGATCGCCGTGCCGAGCCTGTCGTCCAGGGGATCGCCGGTCATCTCGCCGACCGCCTTGACATGGCCGGCGTTCTCCGCGACCAGCGCGATGACCACCGGCAGGGCGACGAGGATCGCCGACCACTGGAAGGACGGGCCGTGGAAGGAGGGCAGCCCGATCCAGTCGGCCTTGCCGACGCCGGACAGGTCAAGGCGCCAGTGGTCGGTGAGTGTGCCGCTCGCGTCCACCGAGTGGATCCGGCCGAAGATCCGGTCGAACGCCCAGGAGACGGCGTATCCGAAGACCAGGCCCAGGAAGATCGCGATGCGTGACCAGAAACCGCGCAGACAGACCACGGCCAGGCTGGTGAACAGCATCACGAGCAGTGCCGTCCACTGGTCCTGCGGCCAGTAGGCGGACGCGGTCACCGGGGCCAGGTTGAAACCGATCAGCATGACCACGGCGCCGGTGACGATGGGCGGCATCGTCGCGTGGATGATGCGCGCCCCGAAGCGCTGCACGGCCAGACCCACCAGGAACAGGGCGACGCCGACGACGAAGACCGCCCCGGTGACCGTCGCGCTGGTGCCGCCCTGGGCGCGGATGACCGCGGCGACGCCCACGAAGGACAGGGAGCAGCCCAGGTAGCTCGGCACCCGGCCGCGGGTCGCGAGCAGGAAGATCACGGTCGCGACGCCCGACATCATGATCGCGAGGTTGGGGTCCAGGCCCATCAGGACGGGCGCCACGAAGGACGCGCCGAACATCGCCACGACGTGCTGGGCGCCGAGGCCCATCGTGCGGGGCCAGGACAGCCGTTCGTCGGGGCGTACCACCGCTCCGGGCGCGGGCGTACGCCCGTCGCCGTGCAGCTTCCAGCGCACGCCGAGGTCCATGGTGAGGTTTCGCTTTCTCTGTACGTGAAGACGGTCCGGACCATTGTCACGGGTACCTGGCGGTTCTGCGCTCGCCCGGTCCTACTTGTGAACCATGTTCGTATACATGACCAGGGGATGCATGGTCAGGAGTGGGGTCCGTCCGGACCGCGGCGACCGCCAACTGTGGTGCGCCCTCAAGGACTTGACGGCTATGGGGCCACCCTGCCTGCGGCCGCCGGAGGGTCGGCGGCCCGGCGGCGGGCAAGGGCCGTCGTCACCGCCACCGGGCCCGCCCGCACCCTAAAAGGACTAGACCAGTAAGGTCAATGGGTGTGAACGACGGTCAAGAGTCGTCCCTTGCAAGGGGGTTGACCTGCGACGGTCCGACGGGGAGCCCGACACGCCGAGCTGTGAGCCAACCCACACGGCCCCCCTGTCGGGACGGCGATCGGCCGTGGCACACTGGGCACGTACCAGAAGCAGCGCACTCCGGGGTCGGTGTAATTCCGAACCGGCGGTTATAGTCCGCGACCCGGCCGCTTCCAGCGGCCGGTTGACCAGGTGAAATTCCTGGACCGACGGTGAAAGTCCGGATGGGAGGCAGTGCGCGGCGGGCGGGCATCCGTGCACGCCGCCGTCTTAGGACGCGTCCCTTGCGGACGGGTCCGTCCGGCGTCGTTCCCCGAGTGCTCATCCGCTTCTTCTGTCGTCATCGACAGGCCCCGGAGTCCGTGCCCGAACGAGGCAGGAGGACCCGGGAAGTGTTCACCGGAATCGTCGAAGAGCTGGGTGAAGTCACCGCCGTCGAGGACCTGGGCGATGCCTGTCGCTTCCGACTCCGTGGCCCCGTCGTCACCGAGGGCGCGCGGCACGGCGACTCCATCGCCGTGAACGGCGTCTGTCTCACCGTCGTGGAGCACGAAGGCGACGAGTTCACCGCGGACGTCATGGCCGAGACGCTGAACCGCTCCAGCCTCGGTGTCCTCACCGTCGGATCCCGCGTCAACCTCGAACGCCCCACCGCCGTCGGCGCGCGCCTCGGCGGACACATCGTGCAGGGGCATGTGGACGGAACCGGGGAAGTCCTGGAGCGCACCCCCTCCGAGCACTGGGAGATCGTGAAGATCTCCCTGCCCGCGGACCTCGCCCGCTACGTCGTCGAGAAGGGCTCCATCACCGTCGACGGCATCAGCCTCACCGTCGTGACGGCGGGCGACGACCACTTCACCGTCAGCCTGATCCCGGCCACCCTCGCCCTGACCACGCTCGGCCGCAAAAAGCCCGGCGACCCGGTCAACCTGGAGGTCGACGTCATCGCCAAGTACGTCGAGCGGCTGCTCGCAGGCCAGGGGACGACCCGGTGAACTGGCTCAACTCGGAGGCATTCACCCTCCTCGACCAGCACATCAAGTGGTCCGACATGATCGGCAACGTCATCGGCCTGGTCGGCCTGGCCCTCGGCTGGCGCCGCTCCCTGTGGAGCTGGCCGACCCAGTTCCTGTCCGGACTCATCCTGTTCGCCGCGTTCGCCACCGCCCACCTCTCCGGCAGCGCCGGCAAACAGGTGGTGGTCATGGTCATCGCCGGCTACGGCTGGTGGCAGTGGAACCGTGGCACGGCGCAGGGCGAGGACGGCCACATCGCCGTACGGTTCGCCACCCGGCGCGAGCGGGCCGCACTGCTCGGCGCCGCCGCCGTCGGCACCGTCGCCGTCGCCGGACTCTTCCACGCCTACCCCTCACTGTCCTGGAACCCCTGGCCGGACGCCTACATCTTCGTCGGCACCATCGTCGCGATGTACGCCCAGGCGCGCGGCATGGTCGAGTTCTGGTTCGCCTGGCTCCTCGTGGACGCCGTCGGCGTCCCGCTCAACTTCACAGGCGGCTTCGCCTTCTCCGGCTTCGTCTACGTCATCTACGGCGCACTCGTCCTGTGGGGCCTGCGCGACTGGTGGCTGCGCTCCCGCAGGACCGCGCGGCCCGTCCTGGAAGGAGCGACCGCATGACCGCGACACCGATCCGGTACGGCACCGACACCATCGAGGACTTCACCCTCGACCCGATCGAGCAGGCCGTCGCCGACATCGCGGCCGGCCGCCCCGTCGTGGTCGTGGACGACGAGGACCGGGAGAACGAGGGCGACCTCGTCATCGCCGCCGAGAAGGCGACCCCCGAGATCGTCGCCTTCATGATGAGCGAGTGCCGCGGCCTGATCTGCGCCCCCATGGAGGGCGCGGAACTCGACCGGCTGGAACTCCCGCAAATGGTCGAGGACAACACCGAGTCCATGAAGACCGCGTTCACCGTCTCCGTGGACGCCTCCGCCGCGCACGGCGTGACCACCGGGATCTCGGCGGTCGACCGCGCCACCACACTCCAGTTGCTGGCGAGCGGCACCGCCGCACCCGGCGACCTGGTCCGCCCCGGCCATGTCTTCCCGCTGCGCGCCCGGCCCGGCGGCGTCCTGGTCCGTCCCGGCCACACCGAGGCCGCCGTCGACCTCGCCCGGCTCGCCGGGTTGCGGCCGGCCGGCGCCATCGTGGAGATCGCCGGCGAGGACGGCCGTATGCTGCGCCTGCCCGAACTGATCCCGTTCGCCCGCAGGCACGGCCTGACGATCATCTCCATCGAGGACCTGATCGCCCATCGGCGCACCGCCGGGCCCACGGCCCCGCTCAGCCGGCGCATGCCCGTGCCCGGCCCCGCCGTCCGCCGCGAGGCCGAGGTCCGCCTGCCCACCCGGCACGGCGCCTTCACGGCCTACGGCTACCGCTCCACCGCCGACGGCGTCGAACACATCGCCCTCGTCCACGGCGAGCTCGGCGACGGCGAGAACGTCCTGGTCCGCGTCCACTCCGAGTGCCTCACCGGCGATGTCTTCGGCTCGCTGCGCTGCGACTGCGGCCCGCAGTTGGACGCCGCCCTGGACCGAATCCGGGACGAGGGCCGCGGCATCGTCGTCTACCTGCGCGGACACGAGGGCCGCGGCATCGGCCTGCTGTCCAAACTGCGCGCCTACGAACTCCAGGAACGCGGCCGGGACACCCTGGACGCCAACCTCGAACTCGGCCTGCCCGCCGACGCCCGCGACTACGGCGCCGGCGCCCGGATCCTGGCGGACCTCGGCGTGCGCAGCCTGCGCCTGATGACCAACAACCCCGACAAGACCGACGCGCTGCTGCGCCACGGTCTCAGGGTCACCGGACGCGAGCGGATGCCCGTGCACGCGGGCGAGCACAACCTCCGCTACCTGCGCACCAAGCGGGACCGGATGGGGCACGACCTGGACCGGCTGGATGAGCCGGCCACCTCCGGCTGCGGCAACCGATAAGCCGACTGCGGCAACCGATGAGTCGGTTGCGGCAACCGATGTGTCGGCTGTCGCAACCGACAAGAAAGACCAAGAGAAAGCACTGAGGAGACACGTGAGCGGCAAGGGTGCACCGGAACTGTCCGTCCGGAACGTCGGCGATCTCAAGGTCGCCGTCATCGCGGCGCAATGGCACCAGAAGGTGATGGACGGATTGGTGGACGGCGCCCTGCGCGCCCTGCACGACCTGGGGATCGACGAGCCCACCCTGCTCCGGGTCCCCGGCAGCTGGGAGCTGCCGGTGGTCGCCAAGGCGCTGGCCGGCCGCGGCTACGACGCGATCGTCGCCCTCGGCGTCGTGATCCGCGGCGGCACCCCGCACTTCGACTACGTCTGCCAGGGCGTCACCCAGGGCCTGACCCAGGTGTCGGTCGACACCGGCGTACCCATCGGCTTCGGCGTGCTGACCTGCGACACCGAGGAACAGGCCCTGGACCGGGCCGGCCTTACGGGCTCCCGGGAGGACAAGGGGCACGAGGCGGTGACCGCCGCGGTCGCCACCGTGGCCGCACTCCGCTCGGTATCCGAACCCTGGCGCTGAGGAGCCCCCGCAACCGCGTAGGGTGGGACCACCATGTCCAAGAAGACGTTCGAGGAGCTCTTCACGGAGCTCCAGCACAAGGCCGCCCACGGCGATCCCGCCACCTCCCGCACCGCCGAACTGGTCGGCAAGGGAGTCCATGCCATCGGCAAGAAGGTCGTCGAGGAGGCCGCCGAGGTCTGGATGGCCGCCGAGTACGAGGGCAAGGAGGCGGCCGCCGAGGAGATCTCCCAGCTGCTGTACCACGTCCAGGTGATGATGGTCGCCCGCGGCATCTCCCTGGACGACGTCTACGCCCATCTGTAGGCCCGAGCGGCCCAGTCCGCCACGGACACCCCTCGTAGTTCCCGCACCGTCAGTCCCGTCACACGAAGGAAGCCGACCTCATGCTGCGCATCGCCGTCCCCAACAAGGGTTCCCTGTCCGGCCCTGCGGCGGACATGCTGCATGAGGCGGGCTACCGGCAGCGCCGGGAGTCCAAGGAACTCAGGATCGTCGACCCGGCGAACGAGGTCGAGTTCTTCTACCTCCGCCCCCGCGACATCGCGATCTACGTCTCCTCCGGCCGCCTCGACATCGGCATCACCGGCCGCGACCTGCTGGTCGACTCGGGCGCCAACGCCGAGGAGATCCTCCCGCTCGGCTTCGCCCGCTCCACGTTCCGCTACGCCACCAAGCCCGGCACCGCGGCCGGCGTCGCGGACCTGGGCGGCATGACGGTCGCCACCTCCTACGAGGGCATCGTCGCCAAACACCTCGCCGACCAGGGCATCGACGCCTCCGTCGTGCACCTCGACGGCGCCGTCGAGACCGCCATCGAACTCGGCGTCGCCGAGGTCATCGCGGACGTCGTCGAGACCGGCACCTCGCTGCGCAACGCCGGCCTTGAGATCATCGGCGAGCCGATCATGAAGTCCGAGGCGATCGTGATCCGGCGCACCGACGCGCACGCCGACGACTCCGCCGAGCCGAAGGTCCAGCAGTTCCTGCGCCGGCTCCAGGGCGTCCTGGTCGCCCGGACGTACGTGATGATGGACTACGACTGCCGCGCCGAGCACCTGGAGCAGGCCGTCGCCATCACCCCCGGCCTGGAGGGCCCGACCATCTCGCCGCTGCACAACGAGGGCTGGGTCGCCGTCCGCGCCATGGTCCCGGCCGAGAACGCCCAGCGGATCATGGACGACCTCTACGACATCGGCGCCCGGGCCATCCTCACCACAGCCATCCACGCCTGCCGCCTCTGACCACCGAGGAGGCCGCAGCCATGTCCGCCCCGCCCGGCCCACCCACGCTGCCCGTCACCTTCCGCCCGACCCTCACCCGAGTGATCCTGCTCACCGCCGGAGTGGCGATACTCCTGGTGATAAGCGGGGTCGCGCTGGCACTGGAGCAGCTCGGCCCGGGAGAGCGGCTCAGCTTCGTCCTGACCGGGGCGCTGATCTTCTGGGTGCTGGCCCTGCTCGCCCGGGTGAAGGTCGTCGCCGACGAGTCCGGCGTCACCGTCGTCAACATCGCCTCCAGGCGGCGCCTGGACTGGGCGGAGATCCTCCGGGTGAACCTCCGTCCGGGCGACCCCTGGGTCTTCCTCGACCTCAGCGACGGCACCAGCCTGCCCGCGCTCGGCATCCAGCCCGGCATCGCCAAGCAGCGCGCCATCGCCGACGCGCGTGCCCTGCGGGCGCTCGCCGAGGCCCGGGCCGGCCGGGACTCGGAGCGACATCAGGGCTGACTTCGGGTCGTCCACCCTTGCCGCGGCGGCCGATGTCCTGATTAATCTGGTGGGCGGAGGAGTTCCCCTTGTGCCTCCGCCCCCGCTGCGCCGCCCGGTGCACAGGGGTTCCTGCTACCCGAGGAGTGACTCCCTCCGGCGATGGACGGATCGTCCTGTAGTACCTGCGCCGCCCCCTCCCGACATACCGCGGAGGCGGCGGCATCATGACCATCCCCCTGCTGCTCCTCGCAGCCGCATTCCTGCTGATCCTCGCCAACGGCTTCTTCGTGGCGGCCGAGTTCGGCCTGGTCACGGTCGAGCGGCCGGACGCCGAGAAGGCCGCGGCCGAGGGCGACAGACGCGCCCACAAGGTCGTCGAGTCGCTCAAGGAGCTGTCCTTCCAGCTCTCCGGCACTCAGCTCGGCATCACCATCACCTCCCTGGTCGTCGGCATGCTTGCCGAACCGGCCCTCGCCCGGCTGCTGAGCGGCCCGGTCACCGCGCTCGGCATCCCCGCCGGCGCCGCCTCCGGCGTCGCCGTGGTCGTCGGCATGCTGCTCGCCTCCGCGATCCAGATGGTGATCGGCGAACTAGTACCGAAGAACTGGGCGGTGTCCAAGCCGTTGCAGGTCGCGCGGTTCGTCGCGGGCCCGCAGCACCTCTTCGCCCGGCTGCTGCGCCCGGTGATCGCCACGCTCAACGCGGTCGCCAACCGGCTGGTGAGCTCCCTCGGCGTCGAACCCGCCGAGGAACTGGCCTCCGCCCGCACCCCCGGCGAGCTGGTCTCCCTGGCCCGGCACTCCGCCCGGGCGGGCGCCCTGGAACAGGACACGGCCGACCTGTTCGTGCGGACCCTGTCGCTGGGCGAGCTGACCGCACAGCACGTCATGACCCCGCGGGTGAAGGTCAGCGCGCTCCAGTCCTCGGCCACCGCCGAGGACGTCGTCAACCTCACCCGGGCCACCGGGCTGTCCCGCTTCCCCGTCTACCGGGAGAAGATCGACGAGATCGTGGGCATGGCCCACCTCAAGGACGCCCTGGCGGTCCCGCCGCCCGAGCGGCTGCGCACCCCGGTCGGCCGGATCGCCCACAAGGCGCTGCTCGTCCCTGAGACCCTGCCCGTCCAGCCGCTGCTCGCCCGGCTGCGCAGCGAACAACCCATCGCGGTCGTCGTGGACGAGTACGGCGGCACGGCGGGCGTGGTCACCCTGGAGGACATCGTCGAGGAACTCGTCGGCGAGGTCCGCGACGAGCACGACGGCCAGGACGTCCCCGAACTCGCCGCAGCCCCGCCCGAGGACGGCAGGCCCGCCTGGGACGTCGACGGCAGCTGCCGCGTCGACGTCCTGCGCCGGATGGGCCTCGACGTGCCCGAGGGGCCGTACGAGACCGTCGCGGGTCTGGTCGCCGATCTGCTCGGCCGGATCCCGGCACCGGGCGACCGGGCCGAGCTGCCCGGCTGGCGGCTGTCGGTCCGCCGGGTCGGCCACTACCGGGCGGAACGGGTCCGAGTGGTGCGCACCGCCCCCGTGGCCCCGGTCGCGGAGGCGGTCCGATGAGCCTGCTGCAACTCGTCTTCGCCGCGCTGCTGGTGCTCGCCAACGGCTTCTTCGTGGGCGCCGAGTTCGCGCTGGTCTCCGTGCGCCGCAGCCAGATCGAACCGCTCGGCAGCGCGCGCGCCCGCCAGGTGCTGTACGGCCTGGAGCACCTGCCGCAGATGATGGCCGCCGCCCAGTTCGGCATCACGGTCTGCTCGCTGACCCTGGGCGCGGTCGCCGAGCCGACCGTGGCGCATCTGCTGGAGCCCGCCTTCGAGTGGATCCACCTGCCGCACGCCATGATCCACCCGCTGGGCTATGTCGTCGCCCTCGCCGCGGTGGTCTTCTGCCACCTGGTGATCGGCGAGATGGTGCCGAAGAACCTGGCGATGGCGGCGCCGAAGAAGGCCGCGCTGTGGCTCAGCCCCGGTCTGGTCGCCTTCGCCCGGGTGTGCCGGCCGATCACCGTGGCGCTCGGCGCCTGCGCCCAGGGCATCCTGCGGCTGTTCCGCGTCGAGCCCAAGGACGAGGTCGAGGCCGTCTTCACCAGCGTGCAGCTGGGCCGGCTGGTGGAGGACGCGGGACAGGCCGGTCTGCTCGACCCCGAGGAGCAGGAGCGCCTGGAGGACGCGCTGGAGCTGGGCTCGCGCCCGGTCACCGACGTGCTCCTCAAGCGCGAGTCGCTGGTGACGGTGCCCCCGTCGGTCACGCCCGGTCAGATCGTCCGGCTCACCGCGCGGACCGGCTTCTCCCGCTTCCCGGTCGCCGCGGAGACCGGTGCCTTCATGGGCTATCTGCATGTGAAGGACGTACTCGACCTGGAGGAGTCCGAGCGGGCGGTGCCGCAGCAGGTGTGGCGGCCGATGACCACGCTCCGGGCCGAACTCCCGCTGGACGACGCGCTCACGGTGATGCGGCGGGCCGCCACCCACCTGGCCCAGGTGGCCGACGCGTCCGGCCGGATCCTCGGCCTGGTCGCGCTGGAGGACGTACTGGAGCTGCTGGTCGGCGAGGTACGGGATCCCGCGCACCGGCAGGCCGCCGGGCCGAAGGTGACGGAGTCGCGGGTGAGCGGGGAACCGGAGGAGGCGCTGGCCGGGTGAGCGGGGCACCGCAGGCGACGGAGTCGCGGGGGAGCGGGGAACCGGAGAAGGCGCCGGCCGGGTGAGGCCGGGCCCGTGCCGGGCCGCGGGATCCATGGGTCACATGGCCGACGGATCCTGCGGTCCGCGCCCCGACAGCACCTCCCCGTATGCCTGCATCAGATCGGCCAGCCGCAGCGTCGCCAGATCGTTCCGGGACAGCGCACCGGGGTAGCCCGACAGCCGCAGATCCCGGTAGGCGCAGCTCTTCTCGTACAGGGTCCGCAGGAACCGTCCGTTGCCCAGCTCGTCGATCCACCCCTGGTCGACCACGTGCCCGGCGATGGACCGCAGCTCCTCCAGCGCCTCCTCGTCCCACACGTCCCCGTTCTCCGCGGCCAGCACCTCGCCGATCGCGGTGAGTTCGAGCGGCCGGTAGGAGGGGAAGTCGACGCGGGTGGTGAAGCGGGACGACAAACCGGGGTTGGCGGCCAGCAGGCGGTCCATGCCCTCGGGGTAGCCGGCCAGGATCACCACCAGGTGGTCCCGGTTGTCCTCCGCCCGCTTGAGCAGTACCTGGAGGGCCTCGTCCCCGTAGGCGTCGCCCTTGCCGTAGCCGGAGTTGGACAGCGAGTACGCCTCGTCCAGGAACAGGACGCCGCCGATCGCGGAGTCGATCAACTCGTTGGCCTTCACGGCCGTCTGGCCCAGGTACTCGCCGACCAGATCGGCCCGCTGCGCCTCCACGAGGTGGTCCCCGCCGAGCAGTCCGAGAGCGTAGAAGACGCGGCCGAGGATACGGGCGACGGTGGTCTTGCCGGTGCCCGAGGGGCCCAAGAAGATGAAGTGGCGTTTCGGCGGCTGGACCGGCAGCCCCTGGCCGGCCCGCAGCCGCGCCATGTTCAACTGCGCCGACAACGCCTTGACCTGGCGTTTCACCGGTTCCAGCCCGACCATGCGCTCCAGTTCGGCGAGTGCTTCCTCCAGCAGGGCGGGGTCGGTGGGCCCCGTGGGCAGCGCCGGTGACGGCAGCCCGGTCTTCTCCCGCACCGCCGGATCGGTCACCGACGGCAGCGGGCCGGCCGGCGGCAGGTCCGGCTCGGGAAGCCGCAGGTCGCGGCCCTCGGTGCCGAAGAAGGGGTCGAGCATGTCCGGGCCGTCCACGCTGTCCTGTCCGGCCCCGGTGAGCATGATCGCCGCGAGGTCCGCGGCGTCGTCGTATCCGTCGCCCTCGGCGATCGCGGCAAGCCGGGCCGAGGTGTCCATGAAGGCCGGGTCGACCCGGTGCACGGCCCGGTACAGGGGGAGCGCGGCGGCGCTGCGGCCCGTGCCCTCGTGGGCCCGGGCCAGCCAGTAGCGCAGCTCCTTGCGCTGCGGCTGCTCGCTGCGGCAGCGCATCAGGGCCGCCGACAGCAGCGGTTCCGCCTGGCCGTACATCTCAAGGCGGACCCGGGCCATGCCGCCGAACAGGCCCGCCTCGATGCCGAGCATGGCGTCGTCGAGCAGCGGGTCGGTGTGCCGGACGAGCTGGTCCCAGTCCTTGACGAGATAGGCGCGGCACGCGTGCAGAAAGCGGACCTGCGGGTCGGTGTCCACGGGCGGCAGAGAGGCCAGCGCCCGGTCCAGCTCCGGCACATGGCGGCCGTCGAGCCAGTGCGAGCAGTGCGCGAGCAGCAGGTCGCGCGGGCTCTCCAGCACCGGCTGCACCCACCAGCCAAGCCAGTACCAGGAGTTGAGGGAGCGGCGGTGCCGGGACCGCTGCTCCCCGAACCGGTCCCGGTGCCGGAACATCCGCAGCAGCGCGGTCGTCGTGTCGACGCGCAGCGCGTGCAGCCCGAGCCAGGCGTCCGCCATCCCGGGATCCATCCGCACCGCGGTGCGGAACTCCTCCTCCGCCTGCGGATAGGCGCCCATCGTGTAGGCGTCCACGCCTCGCAGCCAGGCGAGGTCGGCCGGGGCCTCGGGGCCCTGCGTGCCGAAGTCCATCACGTCCCCCACAAACCGTGCCCCCGTTGGTTCACCGCCGGGCGGCTGCCCGGCGGCCGCCTCTGGTCGAACCGCTGTGCCGCGGACCGGAGTTGCAGGTGCGCGAAGCAGCCGTTCGTAGGTCGCACCAGGGGCATCGTACCCGCGTGTCGGGCGCCCGCCGAAGGGTGTCGCACCGGCCGTTTGGCGAGGTGGGAGCAGATGGGGCGCACTCGGTGCGGTGACCGAGGGTGAGCGAATCGCTGCGACAGGCGTCCGGAGTGCGGGACGCGGACAGAACGAAGCCCCCGGTCACGGGGGAACAACCGGGGGCTTCGCGTCTTGGGGCGGCTGCGAACGGCCGCACATTGAGAACGTAAGTCCTGTACGGCCGCTGGGTCAAGCCGAGTTGAGGCATTCGATGAAGTTCCCACGCATGGGTCTTCACAAGTTCAGCACACGGCGGATGGTCCATCACCATGCGTGACGCCGCGCTCGGATCCGTGGGTCGCGGCGGGTCCCGGGAGCACCTCGTACCCCTCCTGTGACGGGAGCACCAACAGGTCGGCGTGGGCCCGCGAGGGGTCCTGGGCGAAGTGCCGGCGTTCCGCCTCGACCCAGCCGACCCAGAACTCCCGCTGCTCGCTCCCGTCCCGTCGGCGACCACGCCTCCAGGACTCCTCGCGCGGCAGCTCCATCCACAGCAGTCGTGCCAGATACGGCCGCAGCGCCCGGCGGCCCGCCCCTACGCCCTCGACGAGGACCACGGGCGCGGCCGGCAGCGGGCGGGGCGGTCCGAAGGAGCGCGCCCGCCAGTCGTAGGGCGCGTACGCCGCGCTCCCGCCCCGGGCCAGCGGTTCGATCACCTGGGTCAGCAGCCGTCCGGTCCAGTCGAACAACGCGTCGTGGCTGGCGATGTCGTCGAGGTGCAGCACCGGCGCCCCGCCCAGCGCGGCGGCCAACTTCCCCGCGAACGTGGACTTTCCCGAGCCGGCGTGGCCGTCGACGCCGATCAGCCGGACCGGACCGCAGGAGGGCGGCAGTCCGCGCAACCGGGAGGCGAGCTGGTGAATGACGGTTCCTGGAGGTGGGGGACGGGTTTCCGGGGCCATCGTAGTGGCGCCCGCGGCGGGCCGTTCCCGGCGGCCGGCTCCAGTGGACGAGACCAATAATCATGGGCGTGGCATGGGCCGAAGTGCTGGCAGGGGCATGCCGCCTGATCCATAGTTGGCGCACAACCGCACGGCGATCGAGCCGACGGGCGGCACCGCCCGGAGCCGGACCGCCGTGGACCGGACCCGTCCCGACTCGGACACCTGGGGGTACTTCCGCCCATGAGCAGAGCCGAACAGCCGTCCCGCAGAACTGTCCTGACCGCCGCCGTCGTCGCGGCGGTGGCCTCCGGCGCGGTGGTCTCCGGCACCGGGCCGGCGGATGCCGCGACCGTCTCCGACGCCGACGAACCGGGACCCGCCCGTCCCGTCGACAACCGGTTCTGGACCCGGTATCCCGACTGGCGCCGCGGCGACGCGGAGGGCGTCAGGGTCGTCGCGGGCGTCCGCCCCGGCGTGCTGATCGCCGCCCCCGTGGGCACCACCGAGTACCAGGACCCGCACACCGGCACCACCGCCGCCTGGGAGTACGCCACCTGGACCTCCCCGGTCCACCGCCTCGCCGTCCCGTCCACCGAGGCGATCGCCTCCTGGAACGCGCACACCCCGGACGGCACCTGGATCCAGGTCGAGCTGCGCGGGACGTACTCCGACGGCACGGACACCCCCTGGTATGTGATGGGCCGCTGGGCGGCCGGCGACCAGGACATCAAACGGACCTCCGTGGACGGCCAGTCCGACGGCAGGAGCAGCATCTCGACCGACACCTTCGCCATCGACGACGCCGCCTCGGGCCTGCGCCTGGTGTCGTACCGGCTGCGGCTCACCCTCTACCGCAGGCCCGGCTCCGGGCTGACCCCCATCGTGTGGCGGCTCGGCGCGATGGGCTCCGACATCCCCGACCGCTTCACCGTCCCGGCCGCCCCGCCCCGCATCGCCCGGGAGTTGATCGTCCCGCGGTACTCGCAGGAGGTGCACGCGGGCCAGTACCCGGAGTACGACAACGGCGGCGAGGCTTGGTGCAGCCCCACCTCCACGCAGATGATCGTCGAGTACTGGGGCGGCCGGCTCACCCCCGAGCAGCTGTCCTGGGTCGACCCGTCCTACGCCGATCCGCAGGTGGACCACGCCGCCCGGTACACCTACGACCACCAGTACCGGGGCTGCGGCAACTGGCCGTTCAACGCCGCCTACGCGGCCACCTTCGCGGGTCTGCAGAGCGTGGTCACCCGGCTCGGCTCGCTCACCGACCTGGAGCGGCTGATCGCGGCCCGCATCCCGGTCATCACGTCCCAGTCGTTCCTCAAGACCGAGCTGACCGGGGCCGGGTACGGCACCTCCGGCCATCTGATGACGGTGATCGGCTTCACCGCCGAGGGCGATGTGATCGCCAACGACCCGGCCTCGCCGAGCAACGAGGCGGTCCGCCGCGTCTACCTCCGGCGGGAGTGGGAGTCGATCTGGCTCAGGACCAAGCGCTACAACGCCGGTGGCGCCGTGGTCTCGGGCACCGGCGGCGTCTGCTACCTCTTCTTCCCGGCGCATCCGACGCCGCGCCAGCGCAGGGCGCTCGCGGCGGTGCGCGTGCGCTGAGGCGGGCGGGCGGACGGGCGGGCGGCACGACCCCGGGCCAGGGCCAGGGGCCGTGCGCCTGTGACCAACCTCTCCGCCGCACGGGCCGCGGGCGGTGGCATGGTGGACAGCACGGTGGGGGGATCCATCCAGCGCAGCCGACCCCAGTGAGACGCCATGACCGCACACTCAGCCACCGCCGCCCGCACCCGCACCGGCGGCCCCCGGGACGACGGCCCGAAGATCGCCGAGCATGTCCTGGGCTGGACCCTGGTCCTGGTCGTGGCGATGCTCGTGACTCAGCTGGGGCTGCTGTGACGTTCTGACATACTGCGGAGGTCCCGCAGCCCGCTGAGACCAGGGTCCGAATTGCCTATCGACCAACAGCCCGCCGTGCCCCGGCCGCGGGCGCGCGGCACCGAGCGTTCGCTGGCGCGCCGGGCGGAACTCATCGCCATCGGGCGGAAGTTGTTCGCCGACACCTCCTACGACGCGCTCTCCATGGACGACATCGCCCGGCAGGCACATGTCGCCAAGGGGCTGATCTACTACTACTTCCAGTCGAAGCGCGGCTACTACCTGGCGATCATCGAGGACTCCGTCGCCGACCTGGTCACCTACGCGGCGAGCGGCCTGGAACTGCCGACCGTGGACCGCGTGCACCGCACCATCGACGGCTATCTGCACTACGCCGAGCACCACCAGGCCGCCTTTCGCACCATCGTCACCGGCGGCGTCGGCTTCGACGCCGAGGTGCACGCCATCCGGGACGGTGTGCGCGCGGCGATCGTCATGACCATCGCGGAGGGCGCGTACGGCCGCGGGGACATCGCGCCGCTGGCCCGCATGGGGCTGCTCGCCTGGGTGTGCAGCGTCGAGGGCGCCACCCTCGACTGGATCGCCCGCCCCGAGCTGTCCCGCGACGTCATGTGCCGACTGCTGGTGAAGACGCTCGGCGGAGCCCTGCGCGCCATCGAGGAGCTGGACCCCGGCTATCCGGCGCCGCCGCCCGCCCGCCGCGACGACTGAGGCGGGACGCGGGCCGCACGGCCCCGCCCCGCCCCGCACGCTCCGCCGGGTCTAGTCGACGGCCTTGATCAGCTCGCCGTTCGCGGTGTCCCCGCTCAGCTCCCACAAGAAGGTGCCGCCCAGTCCCCGCTGGTTCTTGTACGTCATCTTGGCGGCGATGGTCGACGAAGTGTCGTAGCTCCACCAGTCGTTGCCGCACCTGGCGTACGCGGTGCCGCCCACCGTGCCGGTCGCCGGGCACTTGGTCTTGAGGACCTTGTAGTCGTCGATGCCCTGCTCATAGGTCCCGGCCGCCGGGCCGGTGGCCGTGCCGCCCGGGGCGGTCTGGGTGACGCCGGTCCAGCCACGGCCGTAGAAGCCGATGCCGAGCAGCAGCTTGGCGGCCGGGATGCCGAGACCGGTCAGTCTGGTGACCGTCGCCGAGGCGTGGAAGTCGGCCTTCGGGATGCCGGGGTAGGAGGTCAGCGGCGAGTGCGGGGCCGTCGGGCCGGTCGCGTCCCAGGCGCCGAAGAAGTCGTAGGTCATCGGGCTGTACCAGTCGACGTACTGCGCCGCGCCCGCGTAGTCCGCCGCGTCGATCCTGCCGCCGCTCGTGGCGTCGGCGGTGATCGCCGCGGTCACCAGGCCGCCGGAGCCGAACCTCGCGCGCAGCGCCGCCATGATGGTCCTGAAGGCGTCCCGGCCGCTGGTGTCGCAGGTGTTGCCGCAGGCGTTCGGGTACTCCCAGTCGATGTCGATGCCGTCGAAGACGCCCGCCCACTTGGAGTTGTTCACCAGGTCGTAGCAGGACTGGGCGAACGCGGCGGGGTTCTTCGCGGCCTCGCCGAACCCGCCGGACCAGGTCCAGCCGCCGAAGGACCACAGGATCTTCAGGTTCGGGTGCTTCTGCTTCAGCTTGAGCAACTGGTTGAAGTTGCCGCGCAGCGGCTGGTCCCAGGTGTCCGCGACGCCGTCCACGGAGTCCGCGGCGGGGTAGGCGCGGTCGGTCGCGGCGTAGGAGTCGCCCAGCGCGCACTTGCCGCCGGTGACATTGCCGAAGGCGTAGTTGATGTGGGTCAGCCGGGCGGCCGAGCCGGAGGTCTCGATGTTCTTGACGTGGTACTTGCGGTCGTAGGTGCCCCATTCGGTGAAGTAGCCGACGACCTTGGAGCCCGCGGCGGCCGCCGCGGGCGTGGTGGGGGAGGCGGCCGTGGCGGTGCTCGCGCCGGCCGGCAGTCCGGCGCCGAGGACGGCGCAACACGCGGCGGACAGCAGCGCCCGCAGGGGGCGGCGGGAACGGTGGGACATATGCATCGGTGTGTCTCCTCGTGGGGGAGAGGGGAACGCGCGCCGATTGGCATGAACGCGGTCAAGCGGTGCTGCGGGAGACTAGGAGGACTAGACCAGTCGGGTCAATGGTTCGGACCAATTTCGGGGGCAGGGGCCGGTCAAGCGTTTCCTGAAGTAAGCGGTCGTTAACTGGTGACTGGAGGGTGCCGATCGGGCATACTCACAGCGCACAGCCGCTGGTCAGCCGCTTCCGCGACCCGGGAGCGCGCGCCTCGGCCGGAATGGGACACAGGCGGCGCCGCCCCACCCACGGCGTACGTCCGCCGATGCGTCCGACACAGGGAGGAGACCGTCGACATGCCCGACCGCGCCCCTCAGCCGGTGGAGCGTCAGCTGCCCACGGACGAGGCCAGGGACCTGATCTCGCTCGTCCGTGAGATCGCACACCGCGAGATCGCCCCGCGGGCGGCCGAGGAGGAGGACGCCGGACGCTTCCCGCGCGAGGTCTTCACCCTGCTCTCCGAGTCCGGGCTGCTCGGCCTGCCCTACGACTCCGAGTACGGCGGCGGCGACCAGCCGTACGAGGTCTACCTCCAGGTCCTGGAGGAGCTGGCCGCGGCCCGGCTCACCGTCGGCCTCGGGGTGAGCGTGCACACCCTGGCCGCCTTCGCGCTCGCCGCCAGCGGCACCAAGGAGCAGCGGGCCGAGTACCTGCCCGCCATGCTCGGCGGAGGACTGCTCGGCGCCTACTGCCTCTCCGAGCCGTCCTCCGGCTCGGACGCCGCCTCCCTGCGCACGAAGGCGGTGCGCGAGGATCGGGGCACCTCCCGCGCGAGCGGAGCCGAGCGCGGCGGAGACTGGGTGATCACCGGCACCAAGGCATGGATCACCCACGGCGGGGTCGCCGACTTCTACACCGTGCTGGCCCGCACCGGCGAGGACGGCCCGCGCGGGATCACCGCCTTCCTGGTGCCAGGCGACGCCGAGGGCCTGAGCGCGGCGGCGCCGGAGAAGAAGATGGGCATGAAGGGCTCGCCCACCGCGCAGGTCCACTTCGACGGTGTGCGCGTGTCCGACGCGCGGCGGATCGGCGAGGAGGGGCAGGGCTTCGGCATCGCGCTGTCCGCGCTCGACTCCGGGCGGCTCGGCATCGCGGCCTGCGCGATCGGCCTGGCCCAGGCGGCGCTGGACGAGGCCGTCGCCTATGCCACCGGCCGCAGGCAGTTCGGGCGGCCCGTCTCCGACTTCCAGGGACTGCGCTTCATGCTCGCCGACATGGCCACCCAGATCGAGGCGGGCCGGGCCCTGTATCTGACCGCCGCCCGGCTGCGCGACGCGGGGCGCCCGTTCGCCAAGCAGGCGGCCATGGCCAAACTGCACTGCACCGACACCGCGATGCGGGTGACCACCGACGCCGTACAGGTCCTCGGCGGGTACGGCTACACCGCCGACTTCCCGGTGGAGCGCTACATGCGCGAGGCCAAGGTCCTGCAGATAGTCGAGGGCACCAACCAGATCCAGCGGATGGTCATCGCCCGTCACCTCGCGGGGCCCGAGAGTCACTGATCCGGCCCAGGGCGCCCGGCAGGGCCGCCAGCCGCACCCACTCCGGGTCGTGGCGGCCCGGCAGGGTGCGGCCTCGGTCGGCCCAGGCTCGCAGCAGATCGCGGTAGATGGGCGGGTCCTGGGGCTGCGGCGGAGGAACCGATTCCGCGGGCCGGTGGACGAAGAGGCGACGCCGGGTGGGCGCCGATTGCGTGAGGGACATGCCTGGGCAACGCGGATGCGGCCGGACAGGTCACCGGGCGTCGGATTCGAGCGTGAGTTCAACCGCGTCCGGTCCCGCCCCGGCCTCTCCGGAGAACCGACACGGCGTCATCTCCGTGGCCTTGAGGGTGATGTCGTGGCCGACCGTCCCGTACCGCTCGACAAGCACCCCGTGCATCAGGTGCCCGCGGCCCTGCTCACCCGCCGGTCACAGCCTGGCCGCGCACCAGGAGCCCGGTGCCACCACGACCAAGTTCCCCTGGACAAGGGCCGGTTGCTCGTACTGCCAGGCGAGGGCGGCTGGCGGCGGCCGGGGGGAGCTGCCCAACGCGCGTACCGCGCCCGGGACTGCACCTCGATCACTCTTCGAGGCCCGTCGCCGACTTCGACCTCGTCGCCGTCCTCGACCGGGAGGTGGCGGCGCTCGCCCCGTGCGAAGTGCATGCCGCGCATCACCTACCGGCGGCCGCACATCAGGGAAGCTGCTCTGTCGACGGACCCGGATCCACCGCTCCCGCGCCGGGCCGGCCTGTGCGCCCTGGTGCAGGGCGGACAGCGGACTTGAGAGAACCGGCTCAGGCGGCCAGGTGGCGCAGCACCGGCATGCCCATCGGGCGCGAGCCCGGACCGCCGACGTGTGAGAAGGGCTGCGTACGCCAGTTCAGACCCTGGGGCAGCGTGAGCAGAAGGGCGGTGTCCTGCTCCTGGGGCGCGAACGACTCGTCCGCGGAGCGGGCCTCGGTGGCCGAACGGCCCGTGCCCGCACACACCGTGAGACCGAACGGGTTCCACGGCGAGGCGCACAGCGCGTGCTCCGGGAGGATGTCCTCGTCCGCCAGCAGGGCGATGGGCTGCGCGCAGTCCGGGCAGATCACCCGGTACATCTCGAAGGTGTCGTAGGCGTCGAGTTCCTCGCTGCCGTAGGCGTCGGGTTCGACGCCCTCCGGCTGCGGCTCGACCACCGGCTGCTGCCGCTTGGACGTGGTACGACCAGGGCGCTTAAGACTCTGCATGGGATTCTCCCCCTCGGGCTGGGCCGTGAAGGCGCTGCGGCCTCGACCACAGCAAGCACTTCCCGTCCGCCCTCGGCGGTAATCACGAGAACATCACGGAGCCCGTCCGGAGGGTGTGTCGTTCGTCACATGCCGTTCGCAGGTGCCCGGTGCGGCGCATTTGTCCCTCCATGGACCCCCGGTCGGCCGTCCGGGACATCACAAACCGGCTATGACCTGGGTTGCCCGGGTATCCGAGGAGATCAAGCGCACTGTAGGTTTTGGCGCCATGGAGGAGCTGGACCGACAGATCGTGCAGCTGCTCGTCAAGGACGGGCGGATGAGCTACACCGACCTGGGCAAGGCCACGGGCCTGTCCACGTCGGCCGTGCACCAGCGGGTGCGCCGGCTGGAACAGCGCGGTGTCATCCGCGGCTACGCCGCGGTCGTCGACCCCGAGGCCGTGGGGCTGCCCATGACGGCCTTCATCTCCGTGAAACCGTTCGACCCCAGCGCGCCCGACGACATCGCGGACCGCCTCGCCGGCGTCCCCGAGATCGAGGCATGCCACAGCGTCGCAGGCGACGAGAACTACATCCTCAAGGTGCGCGTGGCCACACCGCACGAACTGGAGGAGCTGCTGGCCCGGCTGCGGACGCTGGCGGGCGTGTCCACGCGCACGACGGTGGTGCTGTCGACGCCCTACGAGGCCCGGCCGCCGAGGATCTGAACCGCCGCGCCCCAGAGCCGGCGCGCCCCGGGCCGCATGGCCCTGGCCGGTGTGCCCCGACGCCGCCCCCGGTGCCGGGGGTCCCGTGCCGCGCGAGAGACTGTGGGGCATGAACGAGCGCCCCGCCGACCCGAAGACCGTTCTCCTGCGCCGCGGAGAAGTGCACAGCCCCGCCGACCCGTTCGCGACCGCGATGGTCGTGGAGCGCGGCCAGGTCGCCTGGGTCGGTTCCGAGGGCGCCGCCGACGCCTTCGCGGACGGCGTCGACGAGGTGGTCGACCTGGACGGCGCCCTGGTCACCCCGGCCTTCACCGACGCCCATGTGCACACCACCGCCACCGGCCTGGCCCGCACCGGCCTCGACCTGTCCGCCGTTCCCACCCGCGAGGCCGCGCTGGACCTCGTACGGGACTTCGCCGCCGCCCGTCCCGGCGACCGGGTGCTGCTCGGGCACGGCTGGGACGCCGCCCGCTGGCCCGACGGCCGGCCCCCGACCCGCGCGGAGCTGGACGAGGCTGTCGGCGGGCGCCCGCTGTACCTCTCCCGCATCGACGTCCACTCGGCCGTCGTGAGCACCGCCCTGCTGGACCTCCTGCCCGACGCGGCATCGCGCGAGGACGCGCCGCTCACCGGCGACGACCACCACGCCGTGCGGGCCGCCGCGTTCGCGGCCGTGACCCCCGCCCAGCGGGCCGAGGCGCAGCGGGCCGCCCTCGCGCACGCCGCCTCCCTCGGCATCGGCACCGTCCACGAGTGCGGCGGCCCGCGGATCTCCTCCGAGGACGACTTCACCGACCTGCTGCGGCTCGCCGCGAGCGAGCCCGGCCCGCGCGTCGTCGGCTACTGGGCCGAACAGGCCGACGCGGGCGTCGCGAAGGCCCGGGAGCTCGGCGCGCTCGGCGCCGCGGGCGACCTGTTCGTGGACGGCGCCCTCGGCTCCCACACCGCCTGCCTGCACCAGCCCTACGCCGACGCCGACCACACCGGCGCCGCCTACCTCGACGCCGCCGCGGTCACCGCCCATGTGATCGCCTGCACCGAGGCGGGACTCCAGGCGGGCTTCCACGCCATCGGGGACGCCGCGGTGACGGCCGTGGTCGAGGGCGTGCGGGCCGCCGCCGACAAGCTCGGCCTCACCCGCGTCCGCGCGGCCCGGCACCGGGTGGAACACGCCGAACTGCTCACCCCCGAGACCATCGCCGCCTTCGCCGAGCTGGGCCTGACCGCCTCCGTCCAACCCGCCTTCGACGCGCTGTGGGGCGGCGAGGACGGCATGTACGCGCGGCGACTCGGCCCGGAACGGGCCCGTGCGCTCAACCCGTTCGCGGCCCTGCTGCGCGCGGGCGTGCCGCTCGCCCTCGGCTCCGACAGCCCCGTCACGCCCCTCGATCCCTGGGGCACGGTCCGCGCGGCGGCCTTCCACCGCACGCCCGAGCACCGGATCTCCGTGCGCGCCGCGTTCACTGCGCATACGCGCGGCGGCTGGCGGGCCGTCGGCCGGGACGACGCGGGCGTCCTGGTGCCCGGCGCGCCCGCCGACTACGCGGTGTGGCGCACCGACGCGCTCGTCGTCCAGGCCCCCGACGACCGCGTCGCGCGCTGGTCGACCGACCCCCGCTCGGGCACCCCGGGGCTGCCCGACCTGACCCCCGGCCACGACCTGCCGGTCTGTCTGCGCACCGTGGTGGGCGGACGGGCGGTGTTCGTACGGCCGGGCGAGTGATCTCCTGGGGCGGCGTGGCGGCCATCGCCGCCCACCGCCGCGTCGCGCGACCTGCGCATCCTCCGCACGGCCCCGGGGCAGGCGGGTATCGGCGCAGGCCAGACGACTGTTGACAGCTTGCGGCCGGGGGCCGGTAGGTTCGGCCGAGTCCACCACCGGACGCCCGACCGGGGAGCTTCCGCGCACGCGTCGCAGCGCCGCTGAGTCAGGGACGGTGTGCCGCACCGGGGCACCGTCGCTGGCAGCCAGGCTCAGCGCCCGCGCCGACGAGGGAACGTTCCGGCCGGTCGGGGAGGTGCGACCCGGGTGGGGCCCGGACGCTCAGTAGACAACGGCTTTCGGTCGACCCGCAGCCAGCGGGTCCCAGGTCGGCCCGAAGGGCGCCGGGCCCCCATCCGCAGCGGGACACCCGCGCCGGGCGCACTCTTACCCCGCTCTTGCGGAATCGACACCGCCAATACGAATGACACGTCACGTCACCGCAGGCGGCGGCCATTATGGTGGACGCCTGCGTACGACATGAAGGGGCAGCAGTGAACGACGGCGACGGGACCCCCGCGGCACAGGCCGGGGTACGGCAGTTCGGTCCGCTCGGTACCGCCTTGGTGATCATCCCGACCTACAACGAGGCGGAGAACATCAAGGCGATCGTCGGCCGGGTACGTAAGGCCGTCCCCGAGGCGCACGTCCTGGTGGCGGACGACAACAGCCCCGACGGCACGGGCAAGCTCGCCGACGAACTGGCCGCGGAGGACGACCACGTCCAGGTGCTGCACCGCAAGGGCAAGGAAGGTCTGGGCGCCGCCTACCTCGCGGGCTTCCGCTGGGGCCTGGAGCACGGCTACGGAGTGCTGGTCGAGATGGACGCCGATGGCTCCCACCAGCCCGAGGAACTGCCCCGCCTGCTGACCGCGCTCAAGGGCGCCGACCTGGTGCTCGGCTCTCGCTGGGTGCCCGGCGGCCGGGTGGTGAACTGGCCCAGGAGCCGGGAGGTCATCTCCCGCGGCGGCAGCCTCTACTCGCGGCTCGCCCTCGACCTGCCGCTGCGCGACATCACCGGCGGCTACCGCGCCTTCCGCCGCGAGACCCTCGAGGGCCTCGGCCTGGGCGAGGTCGCCTCCCAGGGCTACTGCTTCCAGGTCGACCTAGCCCGCCGTGCCGTCAAGGCGGGCTTCCATGTCGTCGAGGTGCCCATCACCTTCGTCGAGCGGGAGCTGGGCGACTCCAAGATGAGCCGCGACATCCTCGTGGAGGCGCTGTGGCGGGTCACGGCGTGGGGCGTGGGCGAGCGGGTCGGCAAGATCACGGGCAAGGACAGGCCGCCCCAGGGCCGTTGACCGCGTCCCCCTTATCCCGTACTGAGCCGGCCCCAGGCACACTGGGAGCATGACGACTGGCGCTCCGACCACTTCGCACCCCACCCGGCCCCGGCGCTCCCGGCTGCGCCGGTATCTGCCGCTGGGCGTCGCCGTCTGGCTCGTGCTGGAGATCTGGCTACTGACCCAGGTCGCCGGCGCGGCGGGCGGCCTCACGGTGTTCCTGCTCCTGGTGGTCGGCGCCGTGGCCGGTTCGGTGGTCATCAAGCGGGCGGGCCGCCGCGCCTTCCGGAGCCTGAACGAGGCGCTGCAGCGCGGTGTCCCCCCGGAGCGCGGCGGCGGCAACGGCCTGATGATGCTCGGCGGACTGCTCCTGATGATCCCGGGCCTGATCTCGGACGCGGCGGGTCTGCTGCTTCTGATCCCGCCGGTGCAGAAGGCCGTGAGCAGGTATGCGGAGCGGATCTTCGAGCACAGACTCCGCGGGGCGGCCCCCGGCACCCTCGGCGACGCCTTCCAGCAGGCCCGCATGCACCGCCCCGACGGCAAGGTGGTCCAGGGCGAGGTCATCAGGGACGACGCGGACGCGCCGGGTGACGCGGCGCCCGGGCCGCGCCCGCCCCTGACCCGCTGAGACGCCGCTGGGCGCCCGCGGCTGTGCCCCCCCGCTCGCCGGGCGGCACACAACCGCGGGCGCCGTACGTCTCTCACGTACGGCGCCCGCGGTAATGCATGTGCGTTGTGTGGTGTCCCGGCCGCCCGCTACGCGGACTTGCGGCTGTCCCGGGGGTGAACCGCGATGTTCATCGCCCCGGAGCGCAGAACCGCCAGGCGCTCCTCAAGGACCTCTTCCAGCTCCTCGCGGGTGCGTCGCTCCATCAACATGTCCCAGTGCGTCCGCGCGGGCTTGGCCTTCTTCTCTTCCGGGCCGTCGCCGTCCACCAGGAGTGCCTGGACACCGCAGACCTTGCACTCCCACTCCGGCGGGATCTCCGCCTCGACCGAGAAGGGCATCTCGAACCGGTGCCCCTTCTCGCATGCGTACTCCACGGCCTGGCGCGGAGCCAGGTCGATGCCGCGGTCCGTCTCGTAGCTGGTCACCACGAGGCGCGTACCGCGAAGAGCTCGCTCACTCATGAATCGTGCCTCCCGGGCTTGTCGCCCACAGGACAGGTGTCGCTGTCGTCGTCATCCGGTCAACGTCCGGTCGGCGGTAAAGATTCCCGTTCCGAGTCCCGTTCCGGGTCATGCGTCGCCGTCGTAGCCGCCCCTTGTTGTACCCACCGGCGCCCGGTTTGTCACATCTGCTAGCAGATATCACCCAGCGTTTCAGCAGCTTTGACGCGCAGTAACGGTACGCCTGGCAGGCCAAACGCGTACACTACCGCCCTTTCGCGTCGAGTGCTAAATCCGCGCTAAATCTTCTCCGGAACGGGGTTGCCCGCCTCGCCGATGGCCCGCCGGACCGGCACCCGGGCGAGCAGCACGAACCCGATGACGAAGAAGGCCACCAGCGAGATGATCGCCGAGCGATAGCTGCCCGTCAGCTGGTAGGTGACGCCGAACAGCAGCGGGCCGAGCCAGCTCATCCCGCGGTCGCTCATCTCGTAGGCCGCGAAGAACTCGGCCTCCTTGCCCGGCGGGACGAGGTGCGAGAACAGCGACCGGGACAGCGCCTGGCTGCCGCCGAGCACCAGCCCGATCCCGGCGGCCAGCACGAAGAACCCCACCGGCACCCCGGCGGGCAGGAAGTACCCGGCCGCCAGCGTGAGCGTCCAGGCGACGAGCGACCCGAGGATGGTGCGCTGCGCGCCGTAGATCCTGGCCAGCCGCCCCATCGCCAGCGCCCCCGCCACGGCCAGCACCTGGACCAGCAGCACCGCCACGATGAGCGTGGACTGACCGAGTCCCAGTTCCTCGGAGCCGTAGACCGACGCCTGCGAGATCACCGTCTGGATGCCGTCGTTGTAGATCAGGTACGCCAGCAGGAAGGCCAGCGTCAGCGGGTGCCGGCGCATCTCGCGGACGGTCGCGACGAGCTGCCGCAGCCCCGGTGCCGCGACGGGGGCGGCCGTGGACCGGCGGTCCCGCAGTCGGCGCAGCGGCACCAGCGCGAACGCGCCCCACCACAGGCCCGCCGAGGCCAGGCAGATCCGCACCGCGGCCGTCTCGGAGAGGCCGAAGGAGTCGTGCCCCGAGTAGAGGACCAGATTGACGATCAGTACCAGGGCGCCGGCCGCGTACCCGAAGGCCCAGCCCCGCGAGGAGACCGCGTCGCGCTCCTCGGGCGGGGCGATCTGCGGCAGATAGGAGTTGTAGAGCATCATGGCCACGGACTGGGCGGCGTTCGCGACGATCAGCAGCAGCCCGCCGAGCAGATAGCGGTCCCCGTCCAGGAAGAACATGGCCGTCGTCGCCGCGGCACCCGTGTACGCGGCGGCCCCGAGCAGGTGCTTCTTACGGCCGGTGCGGTCGGCCAGGCCGCCCACCAGGGGCATCACCACGACCGCGAGGATCACCGACAGGGACACCGAGTAGGCGAAGAAGGACCCCGCCCGCACGGGTATCCCGAGCGGGTGCACATAGCCGTCGGCGTCCGCGGCCGACTCCGCGACCGATGTCAGATAGGGGCCGAGGAAAACGGTGACCACGCTTGTCGAATAGACCGAGCACGCCCAGTCGTAGAAGTACCAGCCGCGCTGCTCGCGCCGCCGTTCGGCGACGTCGTCGTCCGCCTCGGCCCGCACGGTCTGAGTGCCCACCCGTGCCCTCGCCTCCCCCTTGAAGATGCCGTCCGAAGTGCCGTGCGCGGTCCGCCGGGACAGGGGTGCTCAGACCCAGACGCCCCGGTCCTCCATGACCTTGCGCAGTGTGTCGATGTGATCGGTCATGATGCCATCGACTCCGAGGTCGAGGAGCCGGTGCATCCGATCCGGTTCGTTGATCGTCCAGACGTGAACCTGCAGCCCGCGCGCGTGGGCGGCGCGTACGAAGCGGTGGTCGACCACCGGGACGCCCGACTGGGACTCGGGGACCTGGGCGGCGACCGCGGACCGGCGCACGGCGGCCGGCAGCCCCCAGGAGCGCAGCCGCAGGCCGAGCACGCCCCGGGTGCCGAACGACGTGGCGAGCCGCGGCCCGGCGAGCCGCTGGGCGCGCAGCACCCGCGCCTCGGAGAAGGAGCCGGCACAGACCCGGTCCCAGGTGTCCGTGCGCTCGACCAGGTCCAGGAACGGCCGCAGCGTGGGCTCCGCCTTGAGGTCGACGTTCCAGCGCGCCTCGGGGAACGTCTCCAGCAGTTCCTCGAAGAGCGGCACCGGCTCGCTGCCCGCGACCCGCGCCCGCCGTACCTCCGACCACGGGAGGTCGGCGATCCGGCCCGCTCCGTCGGTGACCCGGTCGAGGGTGTCGTCGTGGAAGGCGACGAGTTTTCCGTCCGCCGTCAGGTGCACATCGGTCTCGATGTACCGGTAGCCGAGCGCGACCGCGCGCCGGAACTGCGCCACGGTGTTCTCCAGGCCGTCGGCGGCCCCGCCCCGGTGGGCGAACGGGATCGGTCCGGGATGGTCGAGGTAGGGGTGGCGGGTCGGGGTGCTCACGGACGCAGTATCACCCGTTCGGGTGGCCCGGCGGCAACGACCGTGCTGCCATGGGATGCCGACGGGACGGCGAACACCCGCAGGAAGAACTGCGCCAGCGGACCGATGGACACCGCGTACAGCAGGGTGCCCACACCGACGGTGCCGCCGAGGGCGAAGCCGGTGACGACGACCGCGACCTCGATCGCCGTGCGCATCAACCGGATCGAGCGGCTGGTGCGCCGGTGCAGCCCCGTCATCAGGCCGTCCCGCGGGCCCGGGCCGAAACGCGCCGCTATGTAGAGGCCGGTCGCCGCGCCGTTGACCACGATGCCCGCGAGCAGCAGGGGGATCCGCGCGGCGAGCGCGTGCGCGTCGGGGACGAGGGCGAGCGTGCCGTCCAGGGCGAGGCCGACGACAAACACGTTGGAGACCGTGCCGAGGCCCGGCCGCTGGCGCAACGGGATCCACAGCAGCAGCACCGCGGCGCCCACGACGATCGACACCACGCCGATGGTCAGCCCGGTGCGCCGGGCGAGGCCCTGGTGCAACACGTTCCAGGGCTCCAGGCCGAGCCCCGCCTCGACGAGAAGCGCCGAACTCGCGCCGTACAGCGCGAGCCCGGCGTACAGCTGGATCAACCGTCGCCCGAGACGGCCATGCGTGGACAAGAGGTACCCCCTGGTGGAGTCGGTGGCCTGACTCATGACACTCTGTGGCTGGGGTGGAAACACCATCCAGGGCCAATTCGAGGAAGGTGGACTGATCTCCATGGCGCAGTGGACCTCTGCAGTGGGTGCCGCACCGCTCGCACGGCTGCTCACCTCCCAGCAGGACCGCCCGGCCGGCCCCGGCACGCGCCGTCCGCCCGCCTACCGCGCGCTCGCCGACGGCATCCGGCTGCTGGTGCTGGAGGGGAGGGTGCCGGTGGCCGCCCGGCTGCCTGCCGAACGCGAATTGGCCCTGGCGCTGTCCGTGAGCCGCACCACGGTCGCCGCCGCCTACGAGGCGCTGCGCACCGAGGGGTTCCTGGAGTCCCGCCGTGGCGCGGGCAGTTGGACCGCCGTGCCGGCCGGGAACCCGCTGCCCGCGCGCGGGCTCGAACCGCTCCCGCCCGAGGCGCTCGGCTCGATGATCGACCTCGGCTGCGCGGCCCTGCCCGCGCCGGAACCGTGGCTCACCCGTGCCGTCCAGGGTGCCCTGGAGGAGCTGCGCCCGTACGCCCACACCCACGGCGACTACCCGGCCGGACTCCCCGCCCTGCGCGCGATGATCGCCGAGCGCTACACCGCGCGCGGGATCCCGACCATGCCCGAACAGATCATGGTCACGACCGGTGCGATGGGCGCGATGGACGCCATCTGCCATCTCTTCGCGGGGCGCGGCGAGCGCATCGCGGTGGAGTCCCCGTCCTACGCCAACATCCTCCAGCTGATGCGGGAAGCGGGCGCCCGGCTGGTCCCCGTCGCGATGGCCGAGGGGCTCTCCGGCTGGGACCTGGACCGCTGGCGTCAGGTGCTGCGGGAGGCGGCGCCCCGACTCGCCTACATCGTCGCCGACTTCCACAATCCCACCGGCGCGCTCGCCGACGAGGACCAACGGCGCCGGATGGTGGACGCGGCCCGCTCGGCGGGCACGGTGCTCGTCGCCGACGAGACGATGACCGAGCTGTGGCTGGACGAGGATCTCGACAGCGCCTCGATGCCGCGGCCGGTCTGCGGCTTCGATCCGGCCGGCTCGACGGTGATCACGGTGGGCTCGGCCAGCAAGGCATTCTGGGCGGGGATGCGCATCGGCTGGGTGCGGGCCGCCCCCGACGTGATCCGTAGCCTGGTCGCGGCGCGCGCGTACGCCGACCTGGGCACGCCCGTGCTGGAGCAGCTGGCCGTGAACTGGCTGTTCAGCACGGGGGGTTGGGAACAGGCGGTGGAACTGCGCCGGGGCCAGGCCCGGGAGAACCGGGACGCCCTGGTGGCGGCGGTACGGCGGGAGCTGCCGGGCTGGGAGTTCGCGGTGCCCCGCGGCGGGCTCACGTTGTGGGTGCGCGTCGGCGGCCTGTCGGGTTCGCGGCTGGCGGAGGTGGGGGAGCGGGTCGGAGTACGGGTCCCCTCGGGGCCCCGCTTCGGCGTCGACGGCGCCTTCGAGGGCTATGTACGGCTGCCGTTCACGGTCGGCGGAGCGGTGGCGGAGGAGGCGGCGACCCGCCTGGCGGCAGCGGCCCGCCTGGTGGAGACGGGCGTGACGACGGGGACGGAGGCGCCACGGACGTTCGTCGCGTAGCGACGGCGGGCCGCCCCGGCTCCGGTTCGCCGGGGCGGCTCGGTCAGGGGGAGCGCGGTCAGGAGGGGGGCTCGGCGCCTACGGCGTCCGCCACGACGGCCTTCGTGGCGGGTGTCTTCGCGGGCACCTTGTGCACCTGCACCTTCTCCACCGGGACCGCATTCACCGGGACCGCATTCACCGGGACCGCATTCACCGGGACCGCATTCACCGGGACTGCATTCACGGGGACCGTGTTCAGAGGGGCAGCGTGCACGGGGACCGCTTCCACCGGTGAGGTCTCCGCCGATGCCGATGCCGATGCCGATGCCGATGCCGACGGCGGTGGCGGCGGTGGCGGTGGCGGCTCCGGTCCGGTCGGCTCCGCGTCCGCGGGAGTGGTGCGCGGCGGGAGCAGCGCCAGTACGGCCTGCCGGTCGGCGTCGCTCGCGGCGTCGTCGTACGGGTCCGGCGTCGCGGGGACCTGAAGCCGGTGGACGGGGCCGTCGCCCAGCCGGGCGTAGCCGCGCCCCGGCGGCACCTGGGCCGGCGGCGTCGTGTGCGGTGGCACGCCCATGACCGCCGCCGACTGCTCGGGCGTCGTGGACCCGAGCACGACACGCGCGCGCGTGTGCTGGCGCACCGCCGCACCGAGGGCGTCCGCGTAGTCGAAGCCCTCGGCGACGACCACGGTCACATTGGCCGCGCGTCCGTGCCGCAGCGGCACCTGGAGCAGGGACTGCGGATCCCTGCGGCCCTCGGCGTCGGCCAGATGGGTGAGGGCGCCCGGCCGGTCCAGCAGGATCCACAGCGGACGCCTGGTGTCGTCCGGCGGCGGATGCCCGGCCTGCCGGGCCTGGTTGGCCGCGATGAGCCGCCGCTCCGTCTCGTGCGCGGCCCACTCCAGGCTGGCCAGTGCCCCGGTGAGCCCGCACTCGACGCCCAGGACCCCGTCCCGCCCGGTGAGGCAGGCGTACTCGCCGGTGCCGCCGCCCTCGACGATCAGCACGTCGCCGTACTGCAGCGCCTGAAGGGCGACGGACCGCAGCAGCGTCGAGGTCCCGCTGCCGGGCGGGCCCAGCACCAGCAGGTGCGGCTCGGTCGAACGGATCCCGGTGCGCCACACGACCGGCGGGACATCGCGCTGCTCGTCGCCGTAGCCGAGCGGGAGCGTGCGCTGCACCTCGGACGGGTCGGTGAAGCCGAGCACCGTCTCGCCCGGCGTGGTGACGAAGCGCTGGGCGGCGACGTCGGTGGGCAGCGGCGCGAGGACGCCGACCGTGAGCTGGTTGGCCTCCTCGTCCCAAGCGAAGCGGTACTCGCGGCCCCGCCCGGCCTTGGCGGCGAGCAACTGCTCGATCCGGGCGCGGGCCCCGGCCTCGGCGTCGGGGAAGTACGCCGGGTAGCGGATCACCAGATGAGCCACGCGCCCCGCGTCGTCGAAGTCGTGCAGGGGGAAGGCGTTCTCCCAGTCCCCGCCGTGCTCGAAGAGCGGCGCCGGGTCCTCGGGGGCCGAGAAGTACGGCACCAGGGACTCGTACAGCGACTGCAGGCGCTGCGTCTGGGACTCGTCGGGCCCCTCGGGCTCGCCCGGGGCGCGGTCCCGGCCGTGCCAGGCTGCCGCCGCCATCAGCGTGATGGCGGCGAGCAGCGGTCCGTACGGGGCGAGCGCCACGACCAGGACCGCCGAGGCCGCCAGGAACAGCAGGGGCCCGCGCTTATCCTTGGGTGTGTCCGCCCACTTGCGCCGCCCGGCCGTGGCCAGCCGGCGCAGCCCGCGCGAGAGGGTGATCAGCGGGTGGAGGACGTCGGTGGCGCTGTCGGCTGCCGTCCGGGCCAGCTCCCGGCTCCTGGCGAGCTGCGCACTGCCGTTGCTCAGAATGCGGGGGAGAGGGCGCCGGGCCACTTGAGTCTCCTGACGGTGCGTACGGGCAAGACGGTCGGCGTCAGAACTTGATGCCGCCGAGGAGGCTCGCCAGGCTCTCGCCGCCCGCCTTGATGCTCGGGGCGATGGCCGTGCTGGCGAGGTAGAAGCCGAACAGGGACGAGACCACGGCGTGCGACGCCTTGAGGCCGTCCTTGCGGAAGAAGAGAAAGACGATGATGCCGAGCAGGACGACGCCTGACATGGAGAGAATCATTTGAGGTCTCCTGGTGTCGAGGGGGGACAGTCACCATGAGTACTTCCAGCATCACAGCATGTATCTATACGATAAAAGGTGCAAATGGGTGAAATCTTGTAGATTTCCCCCGGGTGGCGGAGCCGTCTTGACCCGGTCGACCAGGACTCACCCGGTCGGCGGACGTGGCTCCCGTGGCCGGTGGGACCCGCGATGATCTTTACTTCGGGCGCATCCGGTCATGTGTCCCGTAAGCCAGTACGCTGGCGATTCACCCGTACGGCCCGGATCCCCCGCTGCCGTAGGCTCTGTCAGTTCCCGAAAGCCCCGAAGCGCAGGAGAGGCGGTCCGGCCGATGAGTGAAGCCCCCGACCCCGACGTCGTGGAGCTGGCGACCAAGATCTTCGATCTCGCCCGGCGGGGGCGGACCGAGGCGCTCGTGGCGTACGTCGACGCGGGTGTCCCGGCCGACCTCACCAACGACCGCGGCGACTCGCTCGTGATGCTCGCCGCCTACCACGGCCACGCCGAAGCGGTGCGCGCCCTGCTCGCCCGGGGCGCCGAGGTGGACCGGGCCAACGACCGGGGCCAGACCCCGCTCGCCGGCGCCGTATTCAAGGACGAACCGGAAGTGATCAAAGCCCTTCTGGACGGCGGTGCCGATCCCGCCGCGGGTACTCCGTCGGCCGTCGACACCGCCCGGATGTTCGGCAGGACCGAACTCCTGGAATTGTTCGGCGCACAATGATCCGAACATTCTGACCAGGCACGACACGGAAAACGGGGGAGGCGGTAAAGGGCCGCCGGAAATACGGTCGCGGCAGGAGAAACCCGCGAGTCATCATGACGTCGTGATTCATGGACGCGATGGCTGGGCAGGTGTTGCCGCACCGCGCGGACCGTGAACCGGTCCGCATGGGCCACCGACGAGAGGCAGAGGAAGATGGTCTACAGCAAGCAAGAGACGGCGGGCGCCCCGACGTTGTGTTACGCGGCCAGGTAGTGCGTGTTCCCCGGTTGCGTCGACGCTTGATGTGAGGCTGTTTCCCATGTTCGATCCGGTCATAGCGCCCAGTGGCACATTGCTCGGCCTGCTCCAGCGGGGCCGCGGCGACGGCACGCTGCACGCGCTCACCGCCCCCCGCGCCGAGGCGCTCGCGGCACTGGACCACTGCGTGCTGCTCGACCCCCGCCACGACTGGCAGGTCGAGAACCGCTCCCTCTACTACGCCCGCCTCTATCTCGACCTGAACGGCGGGCTGGACGCGATCGAGGCGCATCTCTTCGACCTGGAGGATGCGCTGGAGACCGACGAGTCCCGCACCGGCCTCGCGCTGGCGGTCCTCGGTCACCTCACCTCCTACGGCAGACACGACGCGCTCCACCTGTTGCGCCGGTACGCCGCCCACGGCGCCAACTGGGCCTGGGCCCTGGACGAACTCGCCCTGCGGGACGACGACGCGGCCCTGCGTGAACTCGCCGCCCCCGTCCTGGCGCGCTTCGGCACGGACGCCGAGGGCGAGGCCGAGCTGGCCGCCGCCGTCCGCGACGCCTTCGAACCCCGGCCGTGGCGGCTGTGGGCCGAGGACCCGCGCGAATCCATCGCCACGCGCGTGCGTGCCGCCCAGGAGACCGGCTGCTTCGACCGGTGGCAGCGCCAGTTGCGACCGACCGGACCGCGCCCGGACTGGAGCGTGCACGCCGTCCTCGAATGGGCCCAGCAGGGCGTGGAACGCGGCACCGCCCTGCATGTTCCCGCCGCCCGCTGCCTCGTCGCCGTGGCGGGCCCGGAAGACCGGCCGGAGATCGTCCGCGCCGCCCAGGACGGCACCGAGGGAGCCCGGTGCACCGCCCTGCGGTACCTCGCCGACAGCAGTGACCCCGATGCCCTCCGCCTGATCCAGGCCGCGGCGACCGGCGGTCCGACGCCCGTCGCGGAGGCAGCCGTCGACGCCTTCGAACGGATGCGCAGCGTCGCCGCCGTCGACCACGCGCGTGGTTGGGCCCGCAGGCCCGACGCCCTCGGCGCCGCCGCCGGACGCATGCTCGCCTGCCGGGGCGCGGCCCGGGACAGCGAACTCGTGCTCGCGGCGCTGCGGGAGGCCGTGCGCGGCGAGGGGCCCGACGCGCCCACCCTGTGGACCCTCGTCGACGGCGCCGGACGCCTCGGCATCGCCTGTGCCGCGCCCGTTCTGCGCCATGTCTACCGCGAGACGGCCTCCTCGCATCTCCGTGGCCGGGCCGCCCGCGCCCTGGCGGCCACCGACCCCTCGTTCCCCACCGGATTCGCCGTCGAATGCCTCTGGGACTGCGAGGAGACCACGCGCGAGGTCGCCGCCCGGCATGCCGAGACCGGGGACGCCCGGGTCGTCGAGCGGCTGCGCCGGCTCGCCGCCGATCCGGCCGAGGAGGCCGAGGTCCAGACCGCCGTACGCAACCGCATCGCACCCGACGGGCGGTTCGCGTGAACACGGGGTGACCCATGGGCCAGGAGCGTATGGACAGGGTCTGACCTGCTCGGGTATGCCGCGCAACGCTCATGGGACGTTCCTCGTTCGGAAAGATCCACGTTGACGCGGGCACGTCCAGTGCGGCGAGAACACGGGTATGCGTGTCGTCATCGTGACCGAATCCTTTCCCCCCGATGTGAACGGCGTGGCCCACTGCGCGCTCCAGACCGCCCGGCACCTCGTCGATCGCGGTCACGCCCCCCTCGTCGTCGCTCCGGCTCCCGCTCCCGGAAACAGGCCCGACGCGTCCGCGCCGTGCCCCGTCGTCCATGTCCCCTCCCTACCGCTCCCGGGCTATCCCCAGGTCCGCGTCGCCCTCCCCAGCCGACGCCTCGCCGCGGCGCTGGTCGAACACCGCCCCGACGTCGTGCACCTGGCCAGCCCCTTCGTCCTCGGCGTCCGCGGCATGGCGGCCGCCGCCCGGCTCGGCATCCCCACCGTGGCCGTCTACCAGACCGACCTCGCCGGCTACGCCCGCACCTACATGGGCGCGGGCGAGGCGGCGGCCTGGCGGCGCATCCGCTCCGTCCACGCCGCCGCCGACCTCACCCTCGCCCCGTCCAGCGCCGCCCTGAACGACCTGGAGACACACGGCGTGCCCCGGGTCACGCTGTGGCCGCGCGGCGTGGACACCGTCCGCTTCCGCCCCGACCACCGCGACGAGGCACTGCGCCGGGAACTCGCCCCGAACGGCGAGGTGATCGTCGGCTACGTCGGCCGGCTCGCCCCCGAGAAGCAGGTCGAACTGCTCGCCGGAGCCTGCGGCCTGGAGGGCGTGCGGGTCGTGGTGGTGGGCGACGGGCCCAGCCACGCCCACCTCACCGAGGCCCTGCCGGGCGCGGCCTTCCTGGGCCGGCGCACCGGCGAGGAACTCGCCCGCATCTTCGCCTCGCTGGACGTGTTCGTGCACACCGGCCCCTTCGAGACCTTCTGCCAGACCGTCCAGGAGGCCATGGCCAGCGGGGTGCCGGTCGTCGCGCCCGCCGCCGGCGGCCCGCTCGACCTGGTCGCCCACGGCCACACCGGGCTGCTGGTCCCGCCGCGCGACGGTGACGCCTTCCGGGACGCCGTGCGGTCCCTGGCCGTCGACCCGGCACTGCGGGCCGCGTACGGCAACGCCGGGCGGGTCACCGTCGAGGGCCGCACCTGGGCCGCGATCGGCGACCGGCTGATCACGCACTACGAGGACGTGCTCGCCGCGCGGAAGACGGCGGTGGCGGCATGAGCACCGACTCCCTGCGCATCGTCAGGCTCGCCAACTTCGTCGCCCCCACGTCCGGCGGCCTGCGCACCGCGCTGCGCGAGCTGGGCAAGGGCTTCCGGGTGGCGGGCCACGATCCGGTGCTGATCGTGCCCGGCGAGCGGCACACCGACCGCGACACCGAGCAGGGCCGCGTCATCACCCTGCCCGGCCCGCTGCTGCCGGGCACCGGCGGATACCGGGTGCTGCTCGACAAGCGGCGCGTCGCCGCGCTCCTGGAGGAGCTGGCCCCGGACCGCCTGGAGGTGTCGGACCGCACGACGCTGCGCTGGACCGGCCGCTGGGCCCGGCGGGCCCGCGTCCCCGCCGTCATGGTCTCCCACGAGACCGCCGACGGCGTGCTGCGCACCTGGGGCCTGTCGGAGGACCTCTCCCGGCGGGCCGCCGACGCCCTCAACGTCCGTACGGCGCACACCTACTCACGGGTCGTCTGCACCACCGAGTTCGCCGAGCGGGAGTTCGTCCGCATCGGCGCGCGCAACGTCGTACGGGCCCCGCTGGGCGTCGACCTGACGGACCGGCACCCGGAGCTGCGCGACTGCGGGCTGCGCGCCGTCCACGCGCGCGCGGACGAGACGCTGCTGGTCATGTGCTCCCGGCTGTCCGTGGAGAAGCGGCCCGGGACGGCGCTGGACGCGCTGGAGGCGCTGCTGCGGCGCGGGCGGCAGACGGTGCTCGTGGTGGCCGGGGACGGCCCGCTGCGGGGGCGGCTCGAACAGCGGGCGCGGGAGCGCGGACTGCCGGTGACCTTCCTCGGGCACGTCGCCGACCGGATGGAGCTGGGCGCGCTGCAGGCATCGGCCGACGTGGCCCTGGCCCCCGGGCCGGCCGAGACGTTCGGGCTGGCCGCGCTGGAGGCCATGGCGTGCGGCACACCCGTGGTGGCGAGCGCGTCGTCCGCGCTGCCCGAGGTCATCGGGTCCGCCGGGGCCACGGCGGCCGACCACGGAGAGGCGTTCGCCGACGCCGTCGAGACGCTGCTTGAGCGCCCCGCGGCCGAGCGGCGGGACTCCGCACGCGCGCGTGCGGAGTGCTTCGGATGGGGTGCCGCGGTGGAGGCGTTCCTGGCGGCGCACGACGCGCCCGCGTGGCGCCGGCGGGACGAGGACGACGAAGCGAAGGGACCGACCGGTCGCACCGACGGCGGCACGTCGGTACCGGCCCGTTCCGACGCGGGCGGTGGGCCCGTACCGTCCCGTTCCGACGCGGGCGAGGAGCCGGTACCGGCCCGTTCCGATGTGCACGACGCGTCCGTGCCGTCCCGTCGTGTCGTGCCGGAGGGCGTGGCATGAGACCCGTCCGTTTCGTGGCGCTCGGGGACTCGCTGACCGAGGGCGTGGGCGATCCCGTGGGCGACGGGTGGCGCGGCTGGGCTGCGTTGCTGGCCGACGGGATCGCCGAGGGACCGGTGGAGTTCACCAACCTCGCGGTCAGCGGGGCACAGACCCGCGACGTGCTGGAGCGCCAGACCCCGGACGCGCTCGGCCTGCGCCCGGATGTCGCCTCCGTGGTGATCGGCGTCAACGACACTCTGCGCTGCACCTTCGACATCCACGCGGTGGCCGCCCGGCTCGACAAGGTCTACGCGGCGTTCACCCGGCAGGGCACCGTCCTGCTCACCGCGTGCCTGCCCGACCCCGGCGCGATGCTGGGACTGCCGGGCGTGCTGGCCCGCCCGCTGGCCCGGCGCCAGCGCGCGGTCAACACGGTGGTCCACGCGCTGTCCGAACGGCACGGCGCCGTCCACCTGCATGCGTCAGAGGGCGCATGGCTCACCGACCGGGCCATGTGGAGCGCGGACCGGCTGCACCCCGGCGAGCGGGGCCACCGCCAGCTCGCGCTGCGCTTCCACGCGCTCCTCGCGGAGGCGGGCGCCGCGACCGGCGCCGCGCCCGCGCCCGAGCCGGAGTTCCCCGCGCCGAGCAGGTCGGCGAGTCTCCTGTGGCTGGCGACCGCCGGCACCGGCTGGGTGGCCAGGCGCTGCACCGACCTGCTGCCGCAGCTGCTCAGGCTGGCCGCCGACGAGATGCGGCACCGCGCGCGGGGCACCAGCGCCCGCCTCGACCTGCGGGCCGCGGCCGCCGTGTCGGCGGCCCTCGCCGCCTTGTCGGTGGCGGAGCGGACGGATACCGCGGACGCCGCATGAGTTTCCTGAGTCAACCTCTATGCCGCCAAGGGCACCTCGGCGGATGTGTTGGTCTTCCCGTTGGCTTCGTGAATGGCGGGGTCGTAGCAGGCGCCGTCGCGCCAGCAGGCCCACATCACGCG
>NZ_JBSGBN010000057.1:0-59546 GCF_053601275.1 Streptomyces sp. NPDC004752
CGGCGTTGCCGAAACGCCCTGGTAGCTCCGCTACGAGGGCCTTCCGGCGCCTTGCGATCGCACGCACCAGACGCCGCACGCTGATCGGACTCCCACTCTGTTCGCAGCTCTCAGCCGGGGCGGTCCGGTCCGCACGGGTGCGGTGCGACGTCTTCCGGGCCCGTGCGGGCGTCCTCCGGGGCTGGGCCCGCGCGGGCATGGTGAGGCCACAGGCGCGGCGGTGCGGTCGGAGGTGGCAGGGCACGAAAGCGGACCGGGCCAGGGTGTCGACGCACCCCGCGGCCCGCGGGACGGGCGGGGGTCAGGGTGCGGACGCCACCCGCGGCCGCTCGGCGGGCTCGAACCTCACCGGAATGCTGCGGTAGGCCCGGAAGGTGACGCTGGGCCGCCGCTCCACGACGCCCGCCGCGGTCGGCGTGGTCGGTGCGTGCGCCAGCCACCGCACCACGGCGCGCCCCTCCACCTGGGCCAGTGCCGCGCCCAGGCAGTGGTGCACACCGCCACCGAAACTCACGTGCGGATTGGGGTCGCGGGTGATGTCGAGCCGCCCGGGGTCGGCGAACCGGGCCGGGTCATGGTTGGCGGACCCCAGCAGCAGCACCAGGATGCGGCCCGCGCGCACGGTGCGGCCGTCGATCTCCACTGCCTCCTTCACATAGCGCGCGGTGGCCTGGATCGGCGCGTCGTAACGCAGGAACTCCTCGACGGCCGGGACCGCCAGCTCCGGCCGGTCCCGCAACAGGGCCAACTGCTGCGGGTGTTGCAGCAACGCGGAGAAGATCGTGGAGATCAGGTTGGTGGTGGTCTCGAAGCCCGCGAAGAACAGAAATACCACGTTGTCGACCAGCGTCTCCCGGTCGAAGCCGGGATGCGTGCGCCGGGCGGCCAGCAGATTGCTGATCAGGTCGTCGGCGGGTCGCTTCGCCCGCTCGTCGACCAGCGCCGAGACGTAGTCGCGCAGCCAGGTCACCGCGTCGTGCGCCGCCGTCCGCTCCTGAACGGGCACGTACAGGGCGAACGCCTTGGCCAGCTCCACCGCGTGCGGCCGCACCGCGTCCCGGTCCACGTCCGGAATGCCGATCAGCTCGCAGACCACGGTGACCGGCAAGGGGAAGGCCAGGTCGCCGACCACGTCCAGCACCCCGCCCCGGCCCGCCCGGTCCTGGGCCTCGGCCATCAGCCGGTCCACCTGGGCGGCGACGTACTCCTCCAGCCTGCGCATCAACCCCGGGCTGAACGAACGCTGCATGATGCCCCGCAGGAAGGTGTGCGCGGGTGCGTCCTGGTCCAGCACGATCCGCTTCAGGAACTCGTTCGCGGGCCCCGCCCCGGTGGAGAACTCGTGGTATTCCGGCGGGTAGTCGTGCCCGAGCCGACGGTCCTTGAGCAGCCGGCTGACGTCCTGGTGGTGCGACACCACCCACTGGCCGGCCGCGCCGCGGGCCAGTCGGCCGGCCGCGCGGAGACCGGCGTACACCCGGTACGGGTCCGCGACCACGGCGGGATCGCGGGAGTCGAACCTGACGGGCAGCTCTCGCATGCGGCCGGCACCTCCTGTGGTGTGCGCGTGGTGTCCGGTGAGCCTGACAGCTCGGGAGCGGGGGCGGGGGAACCTGTCGCCAGTCCTTCACCGCCGTCCGGCGCCCCGCACCGGGCTCGCAGACTGGGCGGGCCAGGCAACCACCGGACCCGAGCCGCGCACCCGAGGGTGCCGGGAGGTGACGCAGCGTTGAACACCGTGCTGAACATGCCGCGCTTCCTGCTGGACGACGCGCGCGCCATGCGCGACCCCTACCCGGTCTACCGCCGCCTGCGCGAGTACGGCCCGGTCTGCCGGGGCGGCCCGGGACAGTGGGTCTTCCCGCGGCACGAGGAGGTCTCCGCGCTGCTCCGCGACCCCCGGCTCGGCCGGGAGTTCCCCGAGGAGTACCAGGCGGTGTCGGTGGGCGAGGGGCCGGCCAACGACTACCTGCGGCGCATCGTTGTCGACCGCGACCCGCCCGGCCATACCCGGCTGCGCCGGCTGCTCGTCAAGTCGCTCAGTCCGGCGATGGTGCGCGGGCTGCGCGAGCCCATCGCCCGGCTCGTCGACGGCTTGCTGGACCGGTTCGCCGACGAGCGCCGCTTCGACCTCGTCACCGACCTGGCCGTGCCCGTGCCGATGACGGTGATGAGCGAGCTGCTGGACGTCCCCCGCCCCGACCGGGCCGACATCGCCCGCCTCTCCACCTCGCTCGCCCAGGCATTCGCGGTGTTCATCCCGCCGGAGAAGCAGCGCGAGGCGCACGGGGCCGTGGTCGAGCTGCGCGACTACATGGCCCAGCTGGTCCGCGAGCGCAGGCGCCGCCCCGGCGAGGACCTGCTGTCGCGGATGCTCGCCGCGGTCAAGGACGGCGAGGAGCCGCTGACCGACGAGGAGATCATCGACAACGCGCTGTTCGTCTACTACGCGGGCTTCGAGACGACCACCAACGCCATCGCCACCGGCGGCGACCTCTTCGTGCGGCAGCCGCACACTCAGCGGCAGTTGCGGGAGGACCCGGGCATCGTCGGCAGCGCGCTGGAGGAGTTCATGCGCTACGACGCGCCCATCCACGCCACTACCCGGATAGCCCTGGAGCCGATCGAGATCGCAGGACTGACGGTCCGCAAAGGACGCGTGGTGGTGCTGCTGCTCGCCTCCGCCAACCACGACGAGCGGGTGTTCCACGACCCGGACCGGGCCGACCTGACCAGGTCGCCCAACCCGCACCTGAGTTTCGGCGGGGGAGTGCATCACTGCCTCGGCGCGGCGCTGGCCAGGATGGAAGGGGCGGTGGTCTTCGAGCGGCTGGTCGCCCGGTTCGCGGACATCGAGTCGGCGGGCGAGGGCGAGTGGGAGCCCAGCGCGGGCGGCTTCCGCTTTCCCTACTGGGCCCACCGCAGTGTGCCGGTGGCGGTGCGGCCCGTCTGAGCGTCTCTGACTGGCTCAGTGATCCTCAGCGTTGCTCCGGGATGTCAACCAATTGTTTTCCCGCCCTGGTGCTGAACGGCGCGAGCCGTCAGCCCTCGTGGCGCGTCCCTCCGGACGCTGGTCGGTGGGGTCTCACGAATCCCACCGAGGAGGGTGCCCGATGTCGCCTGGGCGCCGGGCGTGCACGTGACGCTCTGCCGCAGGGTTGCTACGGATCGCTGATCGGATTGGTGAGCCTGGCGTGGCAGGGTGTCCGCGGGTGCGGCGATCGCGGTCACGACGAGGTCTGTGCTGGCGGCCCACTGTCCGGGCAGGGTTGGGAAGCCGGTGGCGACGGGGTCGAAGGCGGCGTTCGTCCGGCGGGCCCGGCGGGCACCGCCCGAGATCGGCCGCACCGTGAACGTGCCCTGACCACGGCCGGGTTCGAGGACGACCTCGGCGTCGTCGAAGCCCAGCCAGCATCCCGTCGCGGGATACCAGACCTTGTAGTACGCCTCCTTGGCGCTGAAGAGGACCCGGCACCACGGCACGTCGGGCCAGGCCGCGCCCAACTCGGCGAGGTGGGCCCGCTCGGCCGCCGAGGTCACCTGCGCCAGCACCCGGGAGGGCAGCGGCGCGCACGGCTCGGCGTCGATGCCCAAACCGTCGGCGTCCCGGGACCGCGCCACCGCCGCCGCCCGGTAACCCCGGCAGTGCGTCAGGGAGCCGACCGTCCCGGCCGGCCACTGGGGCGCCCCGTCGGTGCCGCGCACCAGTGCGGCGGGCGGGACGCCCAGCTCGGCCAGGCAGGCGCGCGCCACCCGCCGGACGGTGGCGTACTCCGCGCGGCGGGCGGGCAGCACGTCGGCCACCTGCCGCCGTTCCGCCTCGAAGAGCGCGGGGCCGGTCAGCTCCCAGGTGCTCTCCAGGGCCGCCGCATACGCGGGCAGCAGCGTCCGGATCACACCGGAGACGGCAGTCGTACGGGCGGTGCCGGGGGCTCCCGTCGTACGGGCCGTACCGGAGTGCGCCGCCTCACCGGCCGCGCCGGAGGACGCCGTCCCACGGGTCAACCGGCTGCCGCCGTCGCCCGCAGCGCCACCTTGTCGATCTTGCCGACCGGGGTGCGCGGCAGCACCGGCAGCTCGCGCACCCCATCGGGCAGCTTGAACGCGGCCAGCCCCTGGCCCGCCAGATACCGCTTGATCTCCCTCAGCGAAGGCGCCTGCCCCGGCCCCCCGCTCGGGACCACGAACGCGAGGACGGACTCGCCGAGTTCGGCGTCCGGCCGGGCCACCACCGCGGCGTCGTCGATGGCCTCGTGGCCGCGCAGGTGCCCCTCGATCTCGTCGGCCGACACCTTCTCGCCACCCCGGTTGATCACGTCCTTGGCACGGCCGACGACCACCAGGTTGCCCTCGGGGGTGAGCCTGGCCAGATCACCGGTGCGGAAGAAGCCATCGGGGGTGAACGAGGTGCGGTTCGCCTCCGGCGCGTTCCAGTAGCCGTTGATCGTGTACGGGCCGCGGGTCACCAGCTCGCCCACAGCGCCCGTCGGAACCTCGCGCAACTCCTCGTCGACAAGGCGTAGTTCGTCGAACTCGGACAGGGGGCGGCCCTCGGTTGTGTGCACCACTTCTTCCGGGTCGTCCAGGCGTGTGTACGTGAGCAGGCCCTCGCCGATGCCGAACCAGTTCGTGATGCGGCAGCCGAGCGCGGACTGGGTGCGCCCGGCGGCCTGCTCGTCGAACTTGGAGCTGCCCACCTGGAGGAGGACCCCCTTCATGTCCACCGGCCGCTTCGCGGCGACCTTGGACCACAGCGCCGCGAGGGCGGGCACCACGGTGGTATGGGTGACGCCCTCCCGCTCGATCAGCGGGAACACCTCGTCGGGGGAGGGGCTCGCGGCCAGTACCGCCTTGCCGCCCACCAGCAGCGCGCCGAGCACTCCCGGGCATCCCAGGGCGGCGTTGTGCGCCGCGGGGTTCGCCGCCAGGTACACGCTCTCCGCGCCGAACTCCAGGGCCTGTGCGCAGGCGGAGATGTTGAAGAGGTAGTCGTCGTGCGTCCGGGGTATCAGCTTGGGCTTGCCGGTGCTACCGCCGCTGAGCAGCAGGAACGCCACAGCTGACGGATCGACCTCGGGCAGCGGCCCGCCGTCGGCGCCCTGGGCGCGGACCCGGGACAACGGAGTGAGGTCCTCGCTGTCGCCCGCCACGATCACCGTACGGACGCCGGGGAGGGACGCGGCATGCCTGGCGAGGGCGCGGTAGTCGAAGCCCTGGAAACGGCCGACGGTCACGTAACCGACCGCCCCGGAAGCCTCGATCAGGTGCCGTACCTCGCTCTCCCGGTGTCCCGGCAGCGCGAACACCGGGATGACGCCGGCCCGGAACAGTCCCACCGTGACGGTGAGGAACTCGACGACGTTCGGCAGCTGGACCATGACCCGGTCCCCGGGGTTCACGCCCCGGGCGAGCAGACCGCGCGCGAGGTCGTCGGCCTCGGCGCGCACCTCGCCGTGCGTGATGCGGCGCTTGCGGTCCACGGCCGCGGTTCGGTCGGGGAAGGCTCGTGCCGTCTCTGTCAGCGCGTCGCCCAGCGGCACCCCCCGCCAGATCCCGGCGGCCCGGTAGCGGTCGGCGTCCTCGTCGCGCCACGGCGTGAACTCATCCATGACAGCCAGTGTTCCGGCCCGCCGGGCCGGACCGGCCGGGACGAACAGAGCCGTGAAAGAGACGAAGGGCGCCACCGCGATCGCTCCTATCGTCACCAGCGTCGCCGACGAGATCCCGGCCCCGGGACGCCCTGCCTAGGAGTGATGGATGAGTCGCCCCCGTACGCTGAGCTGGCTCGACGCACCTCGCGACGACAGCGGTGTGGAGATGTTCGACGAGGCATCCCACACCTACCGGCCCTACACCGAACTCGCCGCTGCGGCACTACGGATCGCGGGCGGGCTGATCGCGCAGGGCGTACCCCGCGGGACGGTCGTGCCGCTGCTGTGCTCGACCGGACCCGACCTCGTCGCCGCCTTCTACGGGGTGCAGGCCGCCGGATGCGTGGTGAGCGTGCTGGCGCCCCCCACCCGGATGTCGGGCGAGGCCGCCCGCGCCCACGTCCGCGCCGTCGTCGCCGCGGTGGACGCCGGCACCGTGGTGGTCGACGCCGCCCACCACGACTACGCCGTGGACGTCCTCGCCGAGACCGGGCCGGGTACCCGCGTCCTGCTCCTGGAGGAACTCGTCGCGGGCGACCCCGGCCGACGGGACCCCGCCGAACAGGCCCTCGTCCAGTTCACCTCGGGCAGCTCGGGCCGCCCACGCGGAGTGCGGATCAGCCACGCCGCACTCGACGCCAACACCGCCGCGATCCGCGCCTGGGAGCGTGCGGGGCGCGACGACTCCTGGTGCTCCTGGCTGCCGATGCACCACGACATGGGGCTCATCGGCTGCCTGGTGGTGCCCGTCTCCGGCAACAACCGGCTGGCGGTGTGCAGGCCCGAGACCTTTCTGCGCCATCCGCTGTCGTACGTCACCCGTTTCGACGCCAACCGGGTCGAGCGGCCCGCCACGATCACCGCCACCCCGGCTTTCGGCCTGCAGCGCATCGTGGACAAGGTCGGCCACGCCGACCTGGAGGGCGCCGATCTCTCCCGCACCCGGGCGGTGATCGTCGGGGCCGAACGCATCGACCCCGCACTGGTGACCCGTTTCACGGAGCTGATGCGCCCGCACGGCCTGTCCCCGCACACCCTCACCCCCGCCTACGGGCTGGCCGAGAGCACCCTCGCCGTCACCGGAGTGCCCGTCGAGGAGGTCCCGCGCGCCGTCCTCGTGCACCGGGACGACCTGCGGGTCGGAGCGAAGGTGAGCCTCGCGGCCGGGCTCGCGGACCGGGCGACGGTCCAGGTGATGAGCTGCGGCCGCGCACTGGACGGCCTGACGGTACGGGTCGTCGGCGAGGACGGAGAGCCGCTGCCCGAGGGCCACGTCGGCGAACTGGCCCTCTCCGGCTCCTCGTTGGCCGACGGCTACCTCGCGGACGGCTCCGCCGAGGGCACCGCCTTCGTGGACGGGCGGCTCCTCACCCGCGACATCGCCTTCCAACTGGCGGGTGAGTTCTATGTGCTGGGCAGGCTCGGCGACAGCGTCAAGGTCCACGCCCGCTCGCTCTTCGCCGAGGACGTCGAGCTGATGCTCGGCAGAGCCGGACTCAACCCGGGCAGGGTCTGCGTCGTGCTCGGCGAGGCGGACGGACGCCCGCACGCCGTGGCCGTGCTGGAGGGACTCGACACCCGGGCCGCCGAGGTGGCGGAGGACGTGCTCGCCGCAGTCTGCCCCGGCACCCGCCGGCACGTGGCCCGGGTGCCCCGCGGCGCGATCCCCCGTACCAGCAGCGGCAAGAGCCGCCGCCGTCAGCTGTGGCAGCGCCTCAGCCAGGAGCACGTCTTCGACGCGGTGCCCGCCGCGGCCGACGGCCCCGCCTGACCGGCCCCTGCACCCCACTGCCCGACCGGCCCCAGAACAGGAGACCACATGTCCTACTCCAGTGAAGAGGTGCGCGAGACCGTGCTCGCGATCATCGAGCAACTCGCCCCCGAGCGGGAGCGGTTCGAGGCGGGCAAAGACATGCGTCTGGTCGAGGACCTGGGGTTCCACTCCCTGGCCCTGCTGGAGATGGCGTTCGCGATCGAGGACGACTTCGATCTGCCGCCGATCGACGAGCAGACCGGACGTGCCATCCAGACCACCGAACAGGTGCTCAGCTACGTCCTGAGCCAGGTCGACATCCGGACGCCGTCGTGATCGCCACCACCGACCCGAGCACGACCACGTCATGAAGGAATGCACGTCATGAAGGAATGAAGGAGCCACGATGACCGAGGCGATCTTCCTCTCGGACCTCACCAAGCGATTCGGCGAGCAGACCGCACTCGACCGGGTGTCGCTGCGGATACCGGCCGGAACCGTGGTGGGCCTGCTCGGCCCCAACGGAGCGGGCAAGACCACCCTCATCAACTGCCTGACCACGCTGTTGCAGCCCGACGGCGGCACCATCCGCGTCCTGGGCCACGACCCCGGGACCGACCCGTCCCTGGTGCGCGCCAACATCGCCGTCACCGGGCAGTTCGCCGCCCTCGACGAACAGATCAGCCCGCGCGAGAACCTGGTGTTCTTCGGCCGGCTCCTCGGCCTCGGCAGGGGCGAGGCCCAGCAGCGGGCGGGGGAGATGCTGGAGCGGTTCGAGCTGGGCGAAGCGGCGTACACCCCCGTCGGATACCTCTCCGGCGGCATGCGCCGCCGCCTCGACCTCGCGGTGAGCCTGGTGGTCCCGCGGCCGGTGCTGGTGCTGGACGAACCGACCACCGGCCTCGACCCGCGCAGCCGCAAACTCCTGTGGGACATGGTCAGGGCCGAGGCCGCACGGGGCGTCGCCGTCCTGCTCACCACGCAGTACTTGGAGGAGGCCGACCAGCTCGCCGACCGCATCGTCGTCATCGACAAGGGCCGGGTCCTCGCGGACGGCTCCTCGGACGAGCTCAAGCTCGACGTGGGCGGCCTCATGTGCCGCCTCACCCTGACCGGCGCCGCCGACACCGCAGCGGCCCGTCAGGCCCTCGGCGACCTCCCCGGCGTGACGGCCGAGGGCGACAAGGTCGCCGTGCCCGTGGCGCGCCCCGAGGACGTCGGCGCGGTACTCGGCCGGCTGGACGGCAAGGGGCTGCGGATCGCCGACATCGAGGTGACCAAGCCGACGCTCGACGAGGTCTTCTTCGCCCTCACCGAGCCGATGGAGAAGGAGGACGCCCGATGAGCACCACGCCCGACGTCGCGGCGGCGCCCGGCGCCCCGGCGCCCCCGGGCCGCCCGGCCGGCTGGCAGCACGACTTCCAGGTGCTCTTCGACCGGTTGCGGATGCGCTCGTTCTCCCGGGGCGGCCTGGTGGCCACCGTGGTGCAACCGCTGCTCTTCTTCGCCATCTTCTACTGCACCTTCGCCGGAATGCTGGACGAGCGGGGCATCGAGTTCGGCCGCTTCGTCACTCCCACCGTCCTGGTCCAGGCCCTGATGTTCGTGGCCATCGGGAGCGCCACCGACCTGGCCGCCGACCGCTCCAGCCGCGTCTTCTCCCGCCTGCTGACCAGCCCGGTCGACATGCGCGCGATGAGCCTGGCGCATCTGGCCGTGGTGGCGCTGCAAGGTCTCCTGTCCAGCGTCGCCATCGTGCTCGCCGGGCATCTGGCGGGCTTCCGCTTCGGCCACGGAGCGCTCGCCGCACTGGGCTTCGTGGTGTTCGCCGTGGCGTTCACCGTGGCCCTGTCGCTGGCCACGGCCACCATCGCGCTGCGCCTGCGCAACCTGGAGGCGCTCAGCGCGGTGCTCCACCTGCCGTATCTGCCGCTGCTGGTGCTCTCCACCGGCTTCGTCGAGGCGGACCTCTTCCCCGGCTGGCTCCGGCCGGTCGTCACCGCCTCCCCGGTGTCCGGAGTGATCGACGCGCTGCGCGCCCTGTCGACCACCGAACTCACCTGGGGCGCGACGCTGCCCGGCCTCGCGTGGGTGGTGGGTCTCCTCGCCCTCTTCTCCTGGACCACGACCGTCGCCTTCAGGAAGGTGGCCATCCGATGACCATGCAGTCGTCGGGGACGGCAGCACCGCCGGTGCCGCCGTCCTCCTCGCCCGACCCGGCCACTCTGGCCAAAGCCTCCGTCGTCATCGCCGGACGGGTGCTCCGCCAGTTCGTCCGAAACCGGATGATGATCATCGTCACCATCGCCTTTCCGCTGCTTCAGCTCTTCATGCTGCTGGCCGCCTTCAACGTGCTGGTGCGCGACACCCAGGACGTCGACTACGTGCGGCGGCTCGCCCCGCTGATCGTGCTCACCACGGCGTTCTCCTCGGTCCTCACCACGGCGATCGCCCTGTGGAGCGACATCCGCAGCGGGGTGTTCAACCGGCTGCGGGCGATGCCGCTGGACATGCGGGCGTACGTCCTCGGGCGGATCGGCGGCGACTTCGTACGGATCATGGGGGTGGCCGTCCTGGTCACGCTCGTCGCCCACACGGTCGGCTTCCGGTTCTCCCGGGGGCCACTGGCGGTACTCGGCTTCTTCGGGATCGTGGCGCTGTTCGGGATGATGTGCAGCGCGCTGGCCGTCGCCGTCGCCCTGATCGCCCAGCACCCCGGCATCATCGTGCGCTATGTGCAGATGCCCACGCTCGTCCTGACGCTGATGTCCAGCGGTTACGTACCGCTGGAGGCGTTCCCGGGCTGGATCCGACCGGTGGTGAGCGTCAACCCCGTCTCGCTGGCGGCCGACGCCCTGGCCGGACTCTCCCACCAGGGCGCGCTGACCGCACCGGTGCTCGGGACCGCCGCCTGGACCGTGGGCGTCACGGCGGTGTGCACGGCCGTCGCCACGCGCCGCTTCGCGATGCTCGTGAAGCGCGGCTGATCGTGGCCGACATCGTCGTACTGGGCGGGGGAGTTGCCGGTCTCGGACTCGCGGCCTTCGCCGCCCGCCGCGGACACCGGGTGACACTCGTCGAACGGGACGGCCCGCCCCCCGAGGGCGGGGCCCACACCGAGGTGGCCGGCTGGGAGCGGCGCGGAGTTCCGCACGCCCGCCAGGGGCACGCCCTGCTGGGCCTTGGCATCGGGGTGCTGCGCGAGGAGTGCCCCGAAGTGCTGGCGGAGCTGACCGGCCGCGGTGCGGTCGCCGTGCCCCTGGAGACGGGCGGCGACGATCTCGGCCTGCTCAGCCGCCGGCTGGTCTTCGAGGCCGTGCTGCGCCGCCGTGCTGCCGCCGACCCCTCGGTCACGCTGCTGCACGACAGGGTCACCGGCCTGCTGAGCGCCGGGACGCCGCACGGTGGTCCCCATGTGCACGGGGTGCGCCTCGCGGGCGGCGGCGACCTGGCCGCAGACGTGGTGCTGGACGCCACCGGCCGCAGGTCCTCGGTGGCCGCCTGGCTCACCGCGATCGGTGGCGCCCCGCCCCGGGAGACGGTCCAGTCGTGCGGGTTCTCCTACATCGCCCAGGAGTTCGCGCTGAACCCGGGCGGCCGGTTCCCGTCCTTGCGGGCCCCGGTGGTGCACGAACTCGACTTCGCCACCGTGCTGGCCTTCCCCGGCGACAACGGCCGCTTCCACCTGTCGACCACCATCTCTTCCCACGACCCCGTACGGACCCGGCTGCTGGAACGCCCGGTCTACCTGCGGTTCCTGGCCGGCGTGGCTCGGGTGCGCGACTGGCTCGACGGGGCGACGCCGGTCGGCGACCCGATGCCGATGGCCGGTCTGGAGAACCGCCGCCGGTCACTGGTCGCGGACGGAGCCCCGCTGGTCACCGGTTACGCGCTGGTGGGCGACGCCTGCGTACAGACCAACCCCACCTTCGGACGCGGCGTGTCCCTCGCCCTGGCGCACGCCAGGACCGTCGCCGACCAGCTCGGCCGCCTCGACCAGGACCCGCCGGGCTGGGCCGTGGAGACTCACGAGGCCACCGAACAGTGTCTGGGGCTGTGGTTCGAGCAGCAGGTCGCCACCGACGCCGCCCGGCTCGCCGAACTCGCGGGCGGAGCGCACGACGACTCACTGACCGCCCGCGTCCTCACCGCCCTCGCCGTCCTGCGCGAGGAGGACGCGCATGTGCGCGTCGCCGCCGAGCGCGTCTACCACATGCTGCTCACCCCGGCCGAGCTGATGCGGGACCGCAAGGTGGCCCGCCGGGTGCTCGCGTTCCTGCGCGAGCACCCCGATCTCCGGCGCGACCGCGTCGGACCCAACCGTCAGGACTTCGAGCGGCTGGTCAGCGGCTGAGCGCCCACAGAAGGGAACACCATGAACGTCACCCTGCCCACGGACGTCACGCTGAGCTACGACATCTACGGCCCCGAGGACGGCCCCGTGGTCGTACTCGTGCCCGGACAGCACCAGGCATCCCTGTTCGAGACCATGCAGGTGCCGCAGCTGACGAAGGCCGGATACCGCGTCGTCACCTTCGACCTGCGCGGTGTGCACCCCTCGGAGGAGACCCCTCCGCCGTACACGGTGGAACTGCTCGGGCAGGACCTGGCCGCACTCAACGAGGCGCTGGAGCTGGGCCCTTGTACCTACATCGGCTACTCGGTGGGCGCGATGATCCTGCTGGAACTGGCGATGAAGCGCCCCGAGCTGATCGAGCGCGCCGCGCTCATCGGGGTCCCGTGGAAGCCCGGCAAGCTGCAACAGGCCATTCAGGCCGAGGCGGTGGACCGGCTCAAGAACGGGCACAAGGTGCCGGCCCTGCTGGAGGGAGCCTTCCGGGCGATGTACCTGTTCGGGCCGCGGGCGCTCAACCGCGACCAGTTCATCGCGCCCTACCTGGACGGGCTGGCGGGCCTCGCGGAGTCGGGCGGGCACGGCGCCATCGGGCACGCCGAGGCGAGCACCGCCTTCCGGCCCAGCGACGAGGAAGTGGCCGCGGTGCGGGTGCCGTTGCTCGTCGTGGGCATGGAGCACGACATCGTCGCGCCCCGGCACCTGTCGCGGGAGCTGGCGGACCTGATCCCCACCGCCGAGTACACCGAGATACGCAATTGCGGGCACGCCTCCCTGCTGGAGAAGCCCACCGAGGTCAATGCGCTGGTCGCCGACTACCTGCGCTCGGGCAAGGTCGGCACCCCGCGCGGCTCGCGCCGGCTCTCCGCGGACCGTACGGAAGAGAGCGGTACGGAAGTGAGCTGACAGCCCCCGCAACGCGACGGCTCCCGGCCTCCGCGAGAGGCCGGGAGCCGTTGTCGTACCGCCCTGCGGTCGGGCTTCCGCCCTACGGTCGGGCCGTGAGCCGGTACAGCCGGTGGAACGGGTGCCCCACGTCGATCACCCGGGTGTCCAGGCCCGCCTCGGCGGCGTACCCGCGCACGGTGTCCGGCCGCATCACCGTGCCCGTGGCCGCGCTCGGCGTCCGGCTCATCCCGACCGGCAGACAGTGCAGCACGCTGACCGCGTAGTGGAAGCGCTCGCTGTCCGGCGCCGCCGGGGTGAACCGCTCGCCGACGGACGGCTCCATCAGCAGCACCGCACCCCCGGGCGCCAGCAGCCGACGGCAGGCCCGGAGCACGTCCACCGGCGCCGACATGTCGTGCAGGGCGTCGAACACGCACACCAGGGTGTGTCCCGCCGACCCGGCTCCCCCGGCCTCACCGGCGTCCCCGGCGCGGAAGCGGACCCGGTCGCTCAGCCCCTCCGCGGGATCGGCGGCGGCGAGGTTCGCCTCGGCGTCCCTGATCGACGCCTCGTCCAGGTCGAGCCCGTGCACCTCGGCGTCGGGGAACATCCGGGCCAGTGCCAGCGTGGAGAGGCCGGAACCGCACGCCACGTCGGCGATGCTGCTCCCCGGCACCCGCAGCCGGGCGTCGATGTCGGGCAGGTGGCGGCTGATCCAGCCGGGAAGGTGGTGCTCGAAGACACCGCGGTTCAGGCCCGCCTGCCCCCCGCGCAGGGCCTCGCCGTAGGCCGCGTACGGAAGGCCCCGGTGACCGCGGTAGGCGTCCACCAGCTTCGGCAGCACGGCCGCCATGCCGCCGATGGGCATCACGACCAGCGGGGCGATCCAGTTCGGGCTGTCGGCGTCGAGCAGCGCTTCCGCGTGGGCGGGCGGCAGCGTGAAACGCCGGGTCCTTGGCTGCGCGTCGGGTGCGTCGACGGTCAGCACACCGGCACAGGTCTGCTGTTCCAGCCACTCCCGTACCATCCGGGCGTCGAGGTCGCTCTCCTTCGCCACCTGTGCGGCCGTGGCGGGGCCGGTGCGGCGCAGGGCTTCGTACAGGCCCAGTTCCAGGCCCAGGTAACAGGTCATCAGTTCGGCCGAGGCCAGCCCGGCGCCGAAGAACCGCAGGGAGAACGCCTGCGTGGAGTCCGCCGCGGGCCCGGCCGGCTTCCCCCGCCGGGCGGGCGGCGCGCCGAGTCCGGGACGGGCGGGGGAGGGGTTGCGGAAGGCGGGAGCCATGGCGGTCAGAGGTGGGCGAGGACGTTGACGACGTTGCCGTCGTGGTCCCGGTAGAAGAAGCGCCGTACCCCCCACTCCTCGTTCGCGGGCCCGTACAGGATCTCCAGGCCGGCGGCGCGGGCCCCGGCGAGAGCCGCGTCCAGGTCCTCCACCTCGATGGAGGCCGCCGGGTTCACCGGCCCGGTGGGGTCCTTGGTGATCAGGCTGACCTGCACGGAGTGGTCGGCCGGCGGAGCGAGGGTGACGATCCAGCCGTGATTCATGATCACTTCCATTCCGGTGACCCGGACGTGGGCTTCCACTGCGGAATCGAGATCGCTCACCGTGAGCAGCGGCATCGCGCGGAGTGCAGACATGTGCGCCAGCGTAACCAGCACTCCCCGCGGACCCGGGGGCCTTTCCGCCCTCTTTCACCCCCGCGTCGCGGACCCTTCGGCGGCCGTACGTTCTCCTCGCATCGGCCTCCTTGCGCGCGAGGGCGCGCCGGCCGAACCCGCCAACCCCGAAGGAGGACTGACGTGGGACTCGTCACCGCGACCGGTACGGCCATCCCGGAATCCAGGCTCGCGGAGCTGGGGGAGGCGATCAGGGGCCGGACCATCACCGCAAAGGACGCCGACTACGACGAGCGCAAGCAGATCTGGAACGGCTACTTCCAGAAGAACCCCGGGGCGATCATCCAGGTGGACGGCGCATCGGACGTCGTCAAGGTCGTCGACTTCGCGCGTGAGAACGACATCGAGCTGGCCGTCAAGGGCGGCGGCCACTGCTTCGCCGGCACCGGCACCGTCGAGGGCGGACTGCTGCTCGACACCTCCCGGCTGCGCGGCATCCGGGTCGACCCGGCCAAGCGCCGTCTGGTCGTCCAGCCCGGCCTGGAGCAGGGCGACGTCGACGCCGAGACCACCAGCTTCGGGCTCGCCGTCACCGGCTCCCAGGAGTCGTACATCGGCATCGGCGGCCTCACCCTGGGCGGCGGCCTCGGCTGGCTCGCCCGCTACCGGGGTCTGCTCGTGGACAACCTGGTCTCCGCCGACATCGTGCTCGCCGGCGGCGAGCTGGTGACCACCACCGCGCAGGACCACCCCGACCTGTTCTGGGCGATCCGAGGCGGCGGCGGCAACTACGGCGTGGCCACCCGGTTCGAGTTCAACCTGCACCCGCAGGGCGACTGCATGGCGGGGCTGCTCGCCTTCCCCATCGACCAGACGGTGGACGTGGCCCGGCGGCTCGACGAGTTCAACCGGACCGCCCCCGACGAGCTGACCACCTCCTTCGCCTTCCTCACCGCCCCGGGCGGCGCACCGGCGATCGGCCTGGGCTTCGTGCACGCGGCCCCCGACGACTCCACCGAGGACCTGATCGGCCGGATGCGCGGCCTCGGCACCGGCGCGCTCCTCGACCACTGCGGTCTGATGCCGTACGTGGCCGTGCAGCGGATGCTCGACGAGAACACCGTCGCCGGTCACCGGTACTACCCGCGCTCGTTCCTGCTGCCCGAACTGCGCGACGAGCCGCTGCAGATCCTCGCCGACGGGTTCGTCAACGCCCCGTCCGAACGGAGCCTGGTCGGCGGCGGCCTGATGGGCGGTGTCATGTCGAACGTACCGGCGTCCGAGACCCCCTTCCTGCACCGCGAGGGCTATCTGACCAGCATCCTCACTTCCTGGACCGACCCGGCCAAGGACGAGGAGGCCGTCGAGTGGACCGAGAAGGTGTACTCCGAACTCCTGCCGTACACCACCGGCGCGGTCTACGCCAACCACCTGGGCGTGGACTCCGCCGAGCGCATCAAGGACGCCTACGGCTCCAACTACGAGCGGCTGACCCGGATCAAGGCGGTCTACGACCCCGAGAACTTCTTCCACACGAACAACAACATCAAGCCGGCGAGCTGAGCCCGGTGGGCCCGCCCTCGGGATGCGGGCGGGCCTCCTGCGTACGACGGCGCCCGGACCCCTGCACGAGGTCCGGGCGCCGTCACGTGCGCGCGGGTCCGGTCAGCCGACCCGCCGGATGACGCTCACGCCCTCGCGCACGGTGAGCACGCTCTGCCGCACCCGGGGGTCGGCCGCGACATGCGCGTTGAACGCGCGCATCGCGACGGTGTCGGGCTGCTGGTCCCGCTCGTTGGCGACGCCTCCGAACTGGAGGACGTTGTCGGCCAGGAGCAGACCGTGCGGGGACAGCTTCGGCAGCACCGCCTCGTAGTAGTCGATGTACCCGGGCTTGTCGGCGTCGACGAAGACCAGGTCGAAGGGGCCGGGCAGGTCCCTGACCGACGTCAGGGCCGGGCCCTCCCAGAGGTGTATGCGCTCCGCCCAGGGGGAGGCCGCGAAGTGTTTGCGCGCGATCGAGGCGTGCAGCGGGCTCAGTTCACAGGTGTGGAGCTCGGCGCCCTCCGGCATCGCCTGGGCCATGCAGAGCGCGGAGTAGCCGGTGAAGGTGCCGATCTCCAGGATGCGGCGGGGCCGCTGGGCGAACACCAAAGAGGCCAGGAACTCCCCCTCCAGACTCCCCACCATCATGGCCGGCAGGTCCGTGGCGGCCTCGGTGTCGGTGACCAGGGCGGCCAGCCAGGACGGCGCGGGGGAGGAGACTTCCTCGGCGTACTTCTCCACGACGGGTCGTACGATCATCCTCGGTTCCTTCCCGCGGGGTCGGTGTGGGCGTGCTGGGAGTTGCCGTGCAGCCGCCTGGCCAGCCAGTGCGTCAACTCGTCGCGGGCGGGCCCGCGCAGATAGAAGTGGCCGCCCGGGAACGCGGTCAGCTCGGTCTGCGCCGAGGTGGCCTCCGCCCAGGCCGCCGCGTCCGCCGCGTCAACCTCGGGGTCCTCGGTGCCGTAGCAGACGCTCACCGGCACCGAGAGGTCGCGGCCGGTCCCGGGACGGTAGGTGCCCACCAGGCGGTAGTCCGCGCGGAGCATCGGCAGCGTCATCTCGCGCAGGCCCGGCAGCTGGAGCAACCGTGCGTCAGTGCCGCCCAGTTGGCACACGTCGGCCCACAACTGCTCGTCGTCCAGGTGCTTGTCGTCCGGGCGCTGCCGGGCAGGTCCCGGACGACCGGAGACGATCAGCCGCTCCGGTAGCGCCTCGCCCGCCGTGCCGAGCAGCCAGGTGACCTCGTGCGCGACGGAGGCGCCCATGCTGTGCCCGAAGAACCACACGGGCTTGTCGTCCAGTTGGGTCAGCGCCTTGGCCAGCGGCTCCACGAGGCCGGGCATATCGGTGCAGCAGGGCTCGCCGATGCGGTCCTCCCGGCCGGGGTACTGCACCACCATGCCCTCGACGCCCTCGGGCAGGTCGCGCACCAGCGGGCGGTAGAAGCTCGCCGCCCCGCCGCCGTGCGGGAAGAACACGAGGCGCCGCACGGCTTCGGGCCGGGGAAAGTAGCCGCGCAGCCACGGGTTCGGGACATCGGTACTCATGCCGGGACCTCCAGCAGATCCGAGGCCGCGAGGAGTTTCGGCGGCGCCTTCGGGTGGCGCAGCCGTACCGGCCCGCAGACCTCGCTCACGCGCATCGCCAGCTTCGCCAGGGCCACGTGGTACTGCACGTGCCCCCGGCTGTCGGCGCCCGACCGGGCCTCGTCCCAGGTCGCGGTGATGGCCCGTGCCGTGGCCTGCGGCCACAGTTCGCGCAGCACCTCGCTGTACGAGGCACCCTGCGCCGGACCCAGGTGCTCCACGCTCGGCACCATGAGGTGCGGGGCCGCGGAGTCGCCGAAGCGCACCAGTTCCTTCATGTCGCCCGGCATGTGCGGGCGCATGCTCCACTGCACCGGGCCGTGCGTGTTGACCAGGGTGAGGTGCCCCCCGTCCGTGCCCAGGGTGATGCGGTGGAAGAGGTGGCTGTAGTTGTCCGGGTCAAAGGGCACCAGCTCGTTCTGCAGCCGGAAGGACATCGGAACACCGGCGAAGCGGCCGGTGAGGCTCCGGTACGGTGCCTCCGGTGCCTCCGCGAGCGCCCCGTCGACGCCGTGCGGGCGGATCGACCCCAGCGCCCGGCCCAGGATGTCGAAGACCGTGTAGAGCACCTGGAAGGCACAGGTCACGTCGAGGAACAGCGGCTGCTGCCGGGCCACCAGGCCGCGGGCGGCACCGATGAACCGGCGCACCGGCTCCACGTGCGGATAGTGGGTGTTCAGCCGGAACACCACCCCGGACTCGGTGGCAGCGCGCAGGCACGCCACCAACTCGTCGGGGTGCAGCGGGTGTTCCTGCAGCACGTGCACGCCGCGGCGCATCAGCGCCTGGGAGAGCCGGGGCCCGGGGCCGCCGTTCATCACCCCGCCGACGACCACACAGGCCAGGTCGACGTCGTCGGGCACCTCCTCGACCGTGGACCACAGTGGTACGCCGTGGTGCGCGGCGCAGGCGCGGCTGCGGGCGCTGCCGGACGCGAGGATCCCGGCCAGCTCGAAGCCGAAGTCCGCCCGCTCGAAGGCCGCCAGGTAGGCGCGGCCGAAGCCGGTACCGGCCACCAGGACGCGTGGGCGGGTCACAGTTCGCCCTCCTCCATGGCACGGGCCGCGAGGATCGGCCGGTCGACGACCTCCAGCAGCCCGACCGCGGGCTCGGCCCGCAGAGCGGCGAGCACGGTCTCGGCGTCGAGTACGTCGGAGCCGAAGTGCACCCCCGGGCCTGTCCTGCCGTCGAGCACCGCCAGTACGGCCAGCGCACTGGCGAGGCCGGTCAGGGCGTAGGTGTCGCCGGCGCGCAGGGCCAGGCTGCGGGTGGTTGGGCGTCCGGTGTCGTCGGTGCCGGTGACCTCGAACAGCATGAGCTGGAACGGGTCCCTGCCGAACAGGTCGAGCGCCGCGGCACGGGTGAGCTCCTCGGCCGCTTCGGCGAGAGCGGACTCGCCACGCATCGCCCCCTGGAGTCTGCTCAGGCAGTTCATCATGTGCGCGCCGCCGTCGAAGACGTTGTACCAGTCGATCTCCGTGAGCCCGGTGACCTCGGGGAGCCGCGCGGACTCGAAACTCAGGTACGGGTAGACGTCCACCCGGTTGTGCGCGTAGGGCAGTTCGACGCCGGTACGCGGCTCCAGCTCGCGCTCCACGCGGATGCCGCCCCTGATCGCGCCGCGAGCCTCCCCGTACGCACCGCCCATGGACAGCAGGTAGTCGGCGGCTCCGGCCGGGGTGAGCCGGTCCATCGTGCCGACGTAGGCCGTCAGCCGCCTCGGGCGGCTCATGGTGGAGCACAGGTGGCGGGGGAGCAGACCGGTCAGGCCCGGCTGCATGCCCGCCGTGATGACGGCGGTACCGGTGAAGGTGCCCGGCCGGGTCAGTGCCTCCAGCAGCGGTTCGTCACCGCCCGGGTCGACATAGTCGGCGCCGGCCGCCGCCGCGGCCCAGGCCACCCGGTCGAGGACCTGGTAGGACGGGCCCGCGCAGTTGAGGACGACCCGCGCGCCGCGGCAGAACCGGGCCAGCGACCGGCCGTCATACAGGTCCACCTCGACCGCCTCGCCGCGCAGACCGGACTTGGCCAGCAGAATTTCGGCCCGGGTGCGGTCGCGCCCGCCGAGCCGTACGACGGCGTCGGGAAGGCGGTCGCCGATGGCCCGTACGGCGGCCGCGCCGACGGCGCCGTAGGAGCCGACCACCGCGACCGACGGGGTGCTGTGCTCGCTCACGCGTTCTCCTCATCGGGCAGGTCGATCACCTCGGAGGTGACCAGCTCACGGCAGGTGAAGTGGTCGCCCGGCACGGTCTGTCGCAGCAGTCCGCCCACGCAGACCGACTCCCACAGCGCGGTCATGTCGGCGGCCATGGTGGGCCAGATCGGGGACTCCTCGTCGTGCACCAGCAGCCGGGCTTCCCCGGTGTACAGACCGGGGTCGTGGGCGGCGACGCAGGCCGCCAGCGCCCGTCCCCGCGCGAGGCGTTCGGCGAGTTCGTCCGCGCCGAGCCCCAGCGCCCCGGCGAGCGCGGCCAGCCGCTCCTTGCGCGAGAGCGCGCCGAGCGCGGCGGCCGTCTCGCCCACGGCGCGCAGCTCCGGCTCGCTCCGGTCCGCCAGCGCGGCCAGGGCACCGGGCGGTATGTCACCGGCGGGGGCGAGTGCGGCGAGCGCCGACCCCAGTGCGGGGACGTCCGGGTAGCCCAGGGCGGCCGGGTCCTGCCCGCGGTCCAGGCAGAGCAGCGCCTCTTCGAGGACGTCGTCGCGGACGGTGGCGGGCAGCGGATAGCTGCTCAGTACGGTCAGCCCGCACACCGGGGTGCCGAGCTCGACCAGCTGCTGGGCGACGGCGAGTGCCAGCACACCCCCGCTGTGCGCGCCCACCAGATGGAACGGACCTGGGCTCAACGCCCTTACCCGCGCCACGATCTCCTGCGCCACATCGTCCAGGCTCTGCCCCTCGGCCACCCGCACCGGCGGCACCACCACCACCGGGTCCAGCGTCCCGAGACCATCGGCGAGCCGCTCCACGTTGCCGCCCAGACCGTCGCCGACCAGAACGTGCACCGGGTTGCCGAGAGCGTCCGCCGTCCCGGTCAGCGCCGGCTCGTCACCGGCCCCGCTCTCCTCAAACCCGTCCTGCCCCCGCTGGAGGAACGCGGACAGCTCGCGCACCGACGCGCCGCCCAGCAGCTCGCGCAGCAGCTCGTCGAAGAAGACCTCGGCCGCGGCCGGCACCTGCTCGCGCAGCGCCGTGACGAGCTGGGCGGCGAGCAGCGAATCCCCGCCCAGCGCATAGAAGTTGGTGTCGAGCGGCACCTGCGACTCGCGCAGTACCTCCGCGTACACCGCGGCTACGCCCAACTCCAGTTCGCCGGCCTCGCGCACGCTCTCCCCGGCGACCGCGGCGCCCGCCGCGCGGTGCTCTTCGGCCCACCGGGTCAGGGCGGCGCGGTCGACCTTGCCGTTGTCGGTCAGCGGCAGCGCGTCCAGCACCTCCAAGCGCGACGGGATCATCTCCGCCGGGAGCCGCTCGGCGAGCCGCCGGGCCAGCTCCTCGGTGTCGAGCGGCTCCCGGTCGGTCTTGAAACGGGCCGCGAAGACATGCATCCCGATGCGGGCCAGCTCGTCCTCGGATGCCGGGACGCACAGCTCCAGGTCGGCCCCGGCCTCGGCCAGCAGGTCGTACCACTGTCCGCGGCCGATGAAGGTCTGGTCCTTGCCGTGGCGCACGTCCTGGAAGTCCCCGGCGGTGGCGTCGAAGAGGAACTCCATCGAGGTGAGGATCTGGTAGTTGTCGCGGGTCGTCTCGATGAAGACCAGCCATCCGCCGGGCACCAGCGCCTCGCGCATCCGGCGCAGGACCGCGCGGGCGTCCTTCGCGTAGTGCATGACGTTGCCACACAGGATCACGTCCACCGAGTTCGGCCTGACGCCCTGTTCGCGGTACGGCTCGTTGAAGTCGAACAGCGCGTAGTCCACCCAGGGGTGTTCGGCGAACCTCTCACCGGCTTTGTTCAGGAAGAACTGCGACACATCGCTGAAGGTGTAGCGGACGTTCTCGCCGTCCAGCGCCGGGATGGTGTCGACACTGGTGCCGCCGACGCCCGCGCCGACCTCCAGCACCCGCAGCGGACGGCCGAAGGTGTTGCGCCGGGCCACGCCCAGCACGGTGGAGGTGGCCAGCCGGTTGAGGTAGCGGGAGAGGAAGCCCTCCATGTAGGCGGCTTCGTGGATGCTCAGGTCGCCCTCGGGGAACAGCATCCGCAGCGGGTCCCGCTCGTCGCGCATCAGCTCCGGCAGGTGGGTGGCGGCGAGCTTGAAGTAGTTCACCAGCTCGGGACGGTCGTTGGCCTCCGGCAGCAGCCGGTCGACCTCGGCCCACGCCCGCTCGACGTCTTCGGGGGTGACCAGGCGCGGACAGCCGAAGGTGCCGTCCGTGGCCCGGTCCAGGTAGCCGTTCTCCACGCAGGCGGCCAGCCAGCGGCGCACCAGCCGCTCGTGCTTGGCGGCCACCCTGGCCAGCCGCATGATCTCGGAGGTGCTGTGCCGCGTGGCGGCGTTCGGCCACACGCCTTCCCGGCGCAGGACGTCGACCATGCGGCGCAGCGCCGCGTCGTCGAGCACGGCCGCGAACTCGACCACCTTCGCGACGTCCACCCCGGCACGGATCTCCTCGGCCGCCGCGAGCACCTCGGGCACCAGGGCCTCGTCCACGGCGTGGTCGGCCGGGTCGGCCGACGAGGGCGAGACGAAGGCGACCAGCCTGCGGTCGTTGCGCTCGCCCTGCGTGGTCACCGCCACCGCGTCGACCTGCGGATCGGCGGCCAGGGCCGACTCCACCTCGGCCAGTTCGATGCGATGGCCGCGGATCTTGACCTGCCGGTCGTCGCGGCCGATGAACTCCAGGGTGCCGTCGGGCAGATAGCGGGCGAGGTCGCCGGTGCGGTACACGCGCTCGCCGTCCGGCAGCGCGAAGAAGCTCGCCGCGGTCTTCTCCGGGTCGCCCAGGTAGGCCTCGGCGAGGCCGGTGCCGGCGATGTACAGGTCGCCCACGACGAGGTCGGGGCTGGGCCGCAGGAACGCGTCGAGCACGTGGAAGCGCTGGTTCTGAAGCGGAGTGCCGTACGGGATGCTCGCAGCCGCCGTGTCGACCTCGCCGATCGGGTGGAAGATCGACCAGATCGACGCCTCGGTGGCGCCGCCGAGACTGTACAGCTCCACCCGGGGGAGCCGGGCGCGGACGGCGTCGGGGAGCGTCACGGGTATCCAGTCGCCCGACATCATGCCGAGACGCACGCTGGTGCACTCGCGGCCGTCGCCGCGCAGATACTCCTCCAGCAGCATCATCTGGGCGGGCACCGTGTTCAGCACCGTCACGCCGTGCCCGGTGATCAGCTCGGCCCAGTGCGAGGGGTCGCTGCGCCGCTCCGGGTCGGGAAGCACCAGGGTGCCGCCCCGGCCGAGGACGCCGAAGACATCGAAGACCGACAGGTCGAAGCCCAGGCTCGACAGCCCCAGCGCGACGTCGTCCCTGCCGATCCCGAACCTTTGGCACACGTCGTCCAGGGTGTTGACCGCCGCACGGTGACTGATCTCCACGCCCTTCGGCTCGCCGGTCGAGCCCGAGGTGAAGATGACGTACGCCGAGTCGCCCGGGGAGACCGGAACCTCGTCGAAGGTGGCCGTGGACAGCCGGTCCACGTCGATACGTCCGACACCTGCGGGCAGTTCGCCGCCGACCGTGCTGTGCGCGACCACCAGGCCGATCCCGGCGGACTCGATGATCCTGTTGCGTCGGGCGTCGGGCTGGCCCGCCTCGACCGGGACGTACGTGCCGCCGGCCAGCAGCACCCCGAGCGCCCCGGCGATCTGCTCCCAGCCCTTCTCCAGCACCACCGCGACCCGCTGGTGCGGCCGGTGGCCCTGCGCGGTGAGCGCGGCGGCCACGGCGGCGGCCCGGCCGGTCAGCGTCGCGTAGTCGACGCCTCCGCGGTGGTCGATCACCGCCGTCGCGTCCGGGCACCGGCGTGCCGCGTCGAGCAGCGCCCGGTGCAGCAGCGCGTCGCTCACGGGCCGGGCCGTGTCGTTGACCGCCGCGCGCCGCTGCGCCTGGTGCGCGGGCAGGGCGAGCGGGTCGCCCTGCCACGCCTCGTCCCCGTCGGCGAGCCGGTGCAGGAGGTCACGGAACGCGGCGAACATGTCGTCGAGGACCGGCTGGGGCACGGTGTCGTCCCGCACGTCCCAGTTGACGAGCAGCGCCCCTGCGGCCTCCATCGCCTGGCAGTCCACCCAGACCTGCGGCGTCTGACTGATGCCGCTGCGGATCTGGGAGCGCATCATGCCCTGGGGGGCGAGACCGTCGGAGAGCCCGATGGCGCTGGTGAACACCACCGGCATCATCGAACCCTGTTGGCCCCGGCGGCGGGTCAGCTCGCGCAGCACCTCCACGCCCGAGAACAGCCGGTGGTCGAGGTCCTCGAAGAGCTGCTCGCCCGCCCTGCGGGCACGTCCGGCGAAGGTGTCGGCGCAGCCGCCGTCGACGGCCAGCAGTTCGACGGAGGTGAAGTCGCCCACGATGTCGCCCACGTCCGGGTGCAGCGGCAGTCGGCTGAGCACCGTCACGTCGAGCGTGAACCGGGGGCTGCGGCTCCAGCGGCCGATCACCTCGGCGTACGCGGCCATCACGGCCGTCGAGGCGGAGACCTGCTGTTTCCCGGCACGGGTCTTGAGCGCCGACCACAGCGCGGGCTCCAGTCGCAGCTCGCGCCGGGTGAAACCGGCCGCACCGTGTCGGCTGGGCCGGTCGACCAACGGCAGTTCGGGGGCGGGCGGCAGACCGTCCAGGCGCGCTGTCCAGTAGTCGCGGTCGCGCTCGTACGCGGGCCCCTGGCGCACCGCCCGTTCCGCCCGCAGATAGTCACGGAACGAGATCCCGGGGGCCGCGAGAGCGGCGTCGGGGTCCTCGTAGAACGTGCCGAACTCGTCCAGCAGCCGGTAGATGCTCACGTAGTCCGCGATCAGGAAGTCGATGGAGAAGTGCAGGACCGCCCGGTCGGTGAACTCGGTGACCTCCAGCGAGTACAGCGGGCACGCGGTGACGTCCTTGGACTCCGCGGAGAGCCGGCCGCGGACCTCGCGGAGCGTCTCCTCGCCCGCCCCCGCGGGCAGCGCGGTCGTGTCGTGCCGGCCGATGACGGGGGCGGGCGGATCCTTCAGCACCCGCTGGTAGCCGTCGTAGTCGATGACCACGCGCAGCATCTCGTGCCGGTCGACCACCCGCTGCCAGGCCCGCAGCAGCCGGTCCTGGTCGAGCGCGGGGAACTCCAGCTCGCCGTAGGCGTGACAGGGCACCGAGCCGTACTCGAAGGCGCCCCGACGGCCCAGCAGGTAGGCCGACTGGACCTCGGTGAGCGGGAACGGCTCGTGGGCCGCGTCGGGATCGGGCCGCACCTGCTGCGGGCTGCGCTCGCGCAGCGCCCGGAGCACGTCCTCCCGGCAGCCGGAGAGCAGGGCACGGCGCTCGGGGGTCATGGTCCCTTCCGGGCCCCGGAACCGGAGTCTGCCCTCGTCCTCCCACAGGTGCAGTCCGGCCTGTTCGAGTTCGCTGATGATGTCGGCGGCGGTCACAGGACACCTTCTTCCAGTCGGACGGAGGCTTGGCGCGGGTGGCTGCCGGAGATATCGGCGTCGAGGACGGCGGCGATCCCGGCGATGGTCGGGTGGTTGAAGAGCTGGCGCAGCGAGAGCTCCACGCCGAAACGCTTGGCGAGCTGCTGGATGATCCGGGTGGCGGTGAGGCTGTCGCCGCCGAGGCCGAAGAAGTTGGCGCTGCGGCCCACCCCGGGGGCCTCCAGCAGATCGGCCCACACCTCGGCCACCGCGCGTTCGGTGTCCCCCCGCGGACGGTCGTCCGCCACAGGCTCCGGTGCCGAGTGACGCAGCCCGTACGTCTGGGCGATGGCGGCGCGGTCGACCTTGGCGTTCGCGTTCAGCGGCAGCCGCTCGACGACGGTGAGGTGTTCGGGGAGCATATGGGCGGGCAGGTGCGCGGCCAGCGCCGCCAGCACCTGCGCTGCGGCCGGTGCGGGATCCGCGCCCTGCTCCGGGGTGACGACCGCGGCCAGGCGGTGCACCCCGGCGCTGATGTCGACCCACGCCACCGCGGTCGAGACACCGGGCAGTTCGCGCAGCCTGGTCTCGATCTCGCCGAGTTCGATCCGGTGCCCGCGTACCTTCACCTGGTGGTCGCGCCGGCCCAGGAACTCCAGGATCCCCGAGGGGCGGTAGCGGCCCAGGTCGCCGGTGCGGTACCACCTCTCGCCCCCGGACGCGACGAAGGAGGCCGCTGTGCGGTCCGGGTCCCCGCGGTAACCGAGCGCCACACCCGAGCCCCCGATCCACAGCTCGCCAGGCACGAAGTCGGGCCGGTCCCGGCCGTGTGCGTCGACCACGCGGAAGCGCTGGTTGGCCAGCGGACGCCCGTACGGGATCGACACCCACGCGGGATCGACGGCGGTCACCTCGTGGGCGTTCGACCAGATCGACACCTCGGTGGCACCACCCATGGCGACGAGCAGGGCGTTCGGGGCGCTCGCCCGCAGCCGGTCGCAGAGGTCCAGCCCGACCCAGTCGCCGGAGACGATCACCACGCGCAGCCCCGGCAGGCTCGCGCCCGACTCGCAGGCCACCAGCAGCATGTCGAGCAGGGTGGGCACTGTGTTCCAGACGGTGACCTTGTGTTCGGCGGCGAGACGGGCCCAGACGGCCGCCTCCCGCCGGACGTCCTCGGTGAGGGTCACCACGGTGCCGCCCACCGCGAGCAGTCCGAACAGGTCGTAGACGGACAGGTCGAAGTCGAGTGCCGAGACCTGCAAGACCACGTCGGCGGGGCCCACGCCGTAGCGGGCGTTGACGTCGTCGATGGTGTTGGCGGCCGCCGCGTGGGTGATCTCCACCCCCTTGGGCTCGCCGGTGGAGCCCGAGGTGTAGATGACGTACGCGAGCTGTCCCGGGTCGACCGGCACCGGCTCCGCGAGCGGTGCGGCCGCCGACGCCTCGGCCACCGGCACCAGCCGCACCGCCTCGTCCCAGTCCCCGCCGGACTCCGGGCCCTCCGCGACCAGGGCCAGGCGCGCCCCGGCGGACCGCACGATCCGGTTGCGGCGCGCGGCCGGCTGGCCCACTCCCACCGGTACGTACGCGCAGCCCGCGGCCAGCACGCCGAGCACCGCGACCACCTGGTCGGGCCCCTTCGGCAGCGAGACGACCACGGTCTCGCCCGGCCGCGCCCCGAGCGACACCAGGTGTCCGGCGACACCGAGAATTCGGCCGGCCAGCTCGGCGTAGGTCAGAGCCGCGCCGGACGGCGTGCGCACCGCGACGGCACCGGGGGTGCGGCGGGCGATGTCGAGGACCGGCTCGTGCAGCGTACGGGCGGGGCGGGCCACGGTGGTGGCGTTCGCCTCGGCGCGGACCTTCGCCTGCGCCTCGGGAAGGGCGACCGGCGGGGCCGGGCGGGACCAGTCGCTGTCGGCGAGCGCCACCAGCAGGCGGCGCATCGCCTCCAGGGCCGCCGGGATCACCCCGGGACTGTAGAGGCCCTCGACATGGTCCCAGTTGACGGCGAGTGAGCCGTCGCGTTCCACCACCTGGCAGTCCAGGGCGACCTGCGGGCTCTGGGAGAGTCCGCGGCGCAGCTCGCCGAAACCGAAGGAGAGGTCCTTGAAGTCCGCGCTCACCCCGAGTGTGGAGGTGAACACCACCGGCATCAGCATCTGTCCGCCCCCGGAGCGCCGGGCCAGTTGCTGGAGCACCCAGGTGGTGGAGACGTTGCGGTGCTCGATGCCCTTCCAGACCTGCCCCTGCAACCGGCGCACGGTGTCGGCCCAGGAACCGCCGGGACGGCTGTGGTGACCGAGCAGCAGCAGCGAGGTGAAGTCGCCGACCACCTGGTTCACCTGGGGATGCACGTCCTGCCGGTCGAAGACCGTCAGGTTGAGCGTCAGCGAGGTCTCGGCGCTCCACGCCGCCAGCACCTCGGCGAAGGCGGCCGCCACGACCGTCGACGCGGTCAGCCCCTCGTCGGCGGTGCGGCGGCGGAGCTTCGCCCAGGTCACCGAGTCGATGCGGAACTCGTCCCGCACGAACCGCGGCCGGTCGATGTGTTCGGGGTCCAGGGCCGTGGGCAGCGCCGGAGCCGCGGGCAGCTCCTCGATCGCCTTCAGCCAGTACTCCTCGTCCCGCGCCTTCGCAGCGGGATCCGTCCGCCGGCCGAGCAGGTAGTCGCGGAAGGACAGCTGCAGCGCCGGGAGTTCCCGGCCGGGGTCGGCGTACAGCGCGTCCAGCTCGGTGAAGATGGTCATGATCGACAGCGCGTCGAGCACCACGTAGTCGAAGCCCACGCCGAACACCGTGCGTCCGTCGTCCCGTTGCACGGCGCGCACGTCGAACAGCGGCCAGGAGGTCACGTCGAGCACCTGCTGCGCCATGTCCCCCAGCGCGGCGACCGCCTCCTCGTGGTCGGCCGCGGTGGTGCGGGTGACCGCGAACCGGTAGTGCGGCACCTCGGGCAGGATGCGCTGGCCGCCCTCGCCGTCCAGCACGGCGCGCATCATCTCGTGCCGTCGCACCAGCGTGTTCCAGGCGGCTTCCAGCCGGTCCAGGTCGACCTGGTCGCTCTCGAACTCCCAGTACCAGTACGAGGCGACGCCGCCGAGGACGAAGTCGGGGTCGCGGCCGAGCCAGTAGGCGCGCTGCACGTCGGTGAGCGGGAAGGGCTCGTACCGGTGCTCCGGGTCGCCCGGGACCGTGCCGGGGACCTGCGCCTCGGTGCGCGTCAGCGTCTGGGCGAAACCACTCACCGTGGGACGGGTGAACAGGTCGCCGAGCCTGGCCTCGTACCCCTGCCGGCGCAGGGCGGCCAGCAGGCGGGCGGCGTGCAGGCTGTCGCCGCCGATGTGGAAGAAGTTGGTGTCGCGGCCGAGGGGCCCGCAGCCGAGCAGGTCCGCCCACAGTGCGGCGACCGTCTCCTCCGCCGCACCGCGCGGGGCGTTTGACGCGCCGCCGGACATCCGCTCGCTCACCAGCGCGGCCAGCAGCCGCCCCGCCTCGGTGCGATCGACCTTGCCGTTGCGGCTCAGCGGCAGTTCGTCGACGGCCACCGCCCGCGCGGGGACCATGTACGCGGGCACCTGCCGGGCGGCAGTGGCCAGCACTTCCTCGGTGTCGGCCGTGCTCGGAGCGACCAGGGCGTACAGCGCGCCGCCGTGCCCGGCGACCGGCGTCACCACGGCGTCGCGCACCCCGGGATGCAGGCCCAACGCACGTTCGACCTCGCCGAGTTCGATCCGGTAGCCGTTCACCTTGACCTGGCGGTCGGCGCGGCCGAGGAACTCGATCACGGCCCCGGGCCGGTAGCGGGCCCGGTCGCCGGTGCGGTACCAGCGCGCGCCGTCCGCCGTCACGAACTTCGCGGCGGTCAGCTCCGGTGCGCCCACGTACCCCCGGGCCACCCCGGCCCCGCCGATCCACAGCTCCCCGGCCACCCAGTCGGGGCGGTCGCCGCCGTGCTCGTCGACGATCCGGCAGCACTGGTTGGGCAGCGGCACGTTGTACGGGATCGATGCCCAGGAGGGATCCACCTCCGTGACCTCCTGGACGGTCGAGTGGATCGCGGTCTCCGTGGTGCCGCCCAGGACCACGAACACGCTGTCCGGACGCAGCGCGTGCACCCGGCCCGGCAGGTCGAGCCCCGCCCAGTCGCCGCCGAGGAGCTGCAGCCGGAACGGCCAGCCGCCCGGCTCCGGCCGCGACGAGGCCGTGGTCAGCGCCATGTCGAGCAGCGCGGGCACGCAGTTGAGGACGGTGGCCCGGTGCTCGGCCGCCCTGCGCAGCCACGTCTCGGGAGAGCGCCGCTCCTCGTCGTCGACCAGGACCAGCGCGCCGCCGCAGGTGAGGGGGCCGAAGATGTCGTAGACGGAGAGGTCGAAGTCGAGCGCCGACAGACACAGGGTGCGGTCGGCGGGGCCCATCCGGTAGCGCTCGTTCAGCGCGGCCACGGTGTTGTGGGCCGCCGCATGGGTCAGCTCCACGCCCTTGGGTTCCCCGGTCGAGCCGGACGTGAAGATCACGTAGGCGGGGGCGTTGGGCGAAACGGCCACCGGACGCTCCAGCGACGGCAGTTCACGGTCGGTGCCGCACCGTACGTCGATGTGCGGGATCCGGCCGTCGGCCGCGTCCCGGGCCGGACCCGCGGTCACCGCGCACCGGGCGCCGGACAGCGACTCCACGGTGCGCCGCCGTGCCGCCGGCTGTTCCGTCCCCACCGGCACATACGCCGCGCCCAGCGCATGCACCGCCAGCACCGCGACCACCTGTTCGACGCCCTTGGGCAGGGTGATCACGACCCGGTCGCCCGCGGTGACACCGGCGGTGCGCAGGACGTGGGCCAACCGCAGGGCCTGCTGGGCGAGTTCCCCGTACGTCAGCACCCGGCCGTCGCCCCAGAGGGCCGCCGGTGCCCCACCGCGCTCGGCCGCCTGCCGGAAGAACTCCTCGTGCAGCGCCCGGCGGGGCAGGTCCGCGCGGGTGTCGTTGGCGCTGCGGCGGGCCTGGAGCTGCGGTGCGGGCGGTCGCACCGGCAGGCTCTCCCACCAAGCGCTGGGCTGCGAGGCGAGCAGCCGCACCCGGTTGACGAAGGCATCGAACATCGCCTCGGGAACACCGGCCTCGAAGAGGTTCTCGGCGGTCTCCCAGTTGATCATCATGCCGTTGTCGTGCTCGATCAACTGGAGGTCGATCCACACGCCCGAAGTCTGCGAACTCATCCACACCGGGGTGCCGAGTACTCGACGGGTCGCCCCGTCGAACAGCTCACCGAGGCTGAGCGCGCTGGTGAACACGGTGCCCGCCCGCCGGTTCGCCCCGGCGGCGGTCCTGGCCAGGTCGCGCAGGACCGAAGTGCCACCGTACGCCGCGTGCGCGGCATCGTGCCGGTACTGCTCCTGCACCGTGTGGGCGCGCTCGACGAAGGTGCGGCGCATGTCGGGCGCCACCTGGAGCAGCAGCAGGTCGGTGAAGTCCCCGACGATCCGGCCGACGTCCGGGTGCACCGGGATCCGGTTCAGCACCGGCAGGTTGAGCAGGAACTCCGACTCCTCGCTCCAGGCCGCCAGGACGTCCGCGTAGGCGGCGGCGACGGCCATCGACACCGTCAGGCCGTTGCTGCGCGCATGCTGGGTGAACCGTTCGTAGGTCTCCTGGACCAGCCGGGCGTGCCGCCGGACCGTGTGCACCCGCTCGATCCGTTCCGGCGGCGCGGCCAGCGGCAGCCGGGGCGCCTCGGGCAGGTCCTCGGCGCGGTCGCGCCAGTAGGAGACGTCGGCCGGGCGGGGCTCCCGGCCGCGCTCGGCGACCAGGCGGCGGTATTCGGGGAAGGTCAGGGCGGGCCGCGCGGGTGCGTCGGCCGGGTCCGCGTAGTGGCGGGCCAGGTCGCCGACGACGATCCGGAAGCTCGACGCGTCGCAGACGACCATGTCGATGTCGAGGAAGAGCCGGCCCTTCCCGGCCGGCAGCACCGCCAGCCGCACGTCGAGCCCGCCCCCCTCGGCGACCGGCAGCGTCTGGTGGGACAGGGCCTCGCGCAGCTGCGCCAGCCGCTGTTCGCGCTCCGGGTGCTCCAGACCCCGCAGGTCGACGACCTCGTCAAGACCCCGGCACTCCGGCAGGATCCGCTGGCCCCCCTCGCCGACGGCCGCCCGCAGCATGGGGTGCCTGCGGCGTACCGCGGCCACCGCGCCGTCCCAGCGCGCGACGTCGGCGGTGACGTCGAACTCGAAATAGAAGTGCGACCCGGTGTTCAGCGGCATGCCCGGCTGACGGCCCGACCAGTAGGCGTGCTGCATCGGGGCCAGCGGGAACTCGTCCGACCCGGCGGCCGTATCCCGCTCCGCCTCCGGGCGCGGGCCCGTGCCGTCGTCGGTCCCGGACAGCAGCGCGGCCCAGGCGCGCACGGTGGGTTCCTCCACCAGGTCGCCGAAGGTCACTTCCACACCGGCCTCCTGCCAGGAGGCCGCCAGGCTCATCATCCCGAGGGAGTCCAGGCCGAGCGTGACGAGGTCCTCGTCCAAGCCGATCTCCGCGGCCGGGAGTTCCAGCCGCGCGGCGACGGTGTCGCGGATCTCCTCGGCGGACAGCGCGCGTCCCGCCCTCACCTCACTGGTCATCGTGGCCTCCCGTGCGCTGCCGGGGGCGCGCCCCGGCCTGGTCGGTGTGGGGCGCCGCGCTGCGGGCGGCGGTCGTGCAGATGTCGACGTACGCGGCGAGCAGCGACTCGACGAACTCCGTCTCGAAACGGTCGGGGTTGTAGAACAGCAGCACCCGCACCGTGTCCCGGTCCGGCACGGCGACCAGCTCCAGCTCGAAGCGGGTGGCGACGTCGTCGGGCACCAGGACCTCGATGTCCAGCCCGCCGGCCCGGGTCGAGTACACCGGGTCCGCCATCATCTGGAACACCACGTCGTCGAGCCGGCGGTCGGTGCCGCCCAGCTTGATCGGCAGCATCTGGAACGGCAGCGCCTGGTGGACGAACGCCTCCATCACCGTGCCGTGCGTGGCCCGCAGGTGCGCGGCGAAGTCGCCGCCGGTGAGCCGGGTCCGCAGCAGCACCATGTTGGCCAGGAACCCCACGGTGCGCCGGTGTTCGGCGCTGCGGTTGGCGAACAGGGTCGCCACCGCCAGGTCCTCGGCGCCGCTGACCGACTTCAGGGCCCGGTAGTAGGCGGTGAGCAGGGCCACGAACATCGTCGACCGCTCCCGCTTGGCCAGGGCGTCCAGCGCGGCCACCGTCGGCGCGTCCAGGACGTGCTGCACGAGCCTGGTGTCGCGCGGCGCGCCCGCGGTGGCCGGCCGGATCGGCAGCGGGGGCAGCGTCACGTCCTTCAGGCGCTCGCCCCAGAAGGCGCTCAGCCGCTTCCCGGAAGGACCGGCCAGGGTCTCGCGCTGCTCCTCGGCGAATCGTGAGTACGCGGTGGCGTCGCCGCAGGGCCTGCCCTCCAGCGCGGCGCACAGGTCCTCGAAGATCACGTTGCAGGACCACGAGTCGGTCACCATGTGGTGCATGTTGAAGCAGAGCACATGATGGTCCTCGGCGAGCCGCCACAGGGTGATGCGCACGGCGCTTTCGGTGGCGTCGATCCGGGTGCCCAGTTCCCCGGCCACCTCCCGGTCGGCGCACGCCCCGGGATCCGGCTCGCCGGTCAGGTCCACCTCGCGGATCCGCGGTGACCCGGCCGGGTGCACCAGCGCCTTGAGGCGGCGGCCGCCGCCGGTGAAGGTGGTGCGCAGCGCCTCGTGCCGGGATGTCACACGGCCGACCGCCTCCCGGAGCCGGTCACGGTCGAGCGGGCCGCGCAGCCTGCACAGCACCGGGCAGTTGAGCGCGCCCTCCTCGCCCCGGTAGCGGTCGAGGAACCACAGCAGCGTCTGGCCCACGGACGGGCGGATCTCGGTGACTGTCACGTCCGGCAACGTAACGACGGTCGTCGCCCGCGCAGCCGCCGCTGAAAGAAAGCTGAGAGGACCTTCAGATTCCTTTCCGGCCACCCGGGCCCCGCCCCTCGTCCGGGTCAGGGTGGGGACACCTGTGTCGCGCGCGGGGCCCCCGCGGGGCGCCGGACCCAGCCAGCGGCACCGTCACACAGGAGGTCGCTCGATGCCAGCCAACCCTTTCGAAGACCCGGACGAGAGCTACCTGGTCCTGTGCAATCAGCGCGGCCAGCGGTCACTGTGGCCCGCCCGGCTGCCGGCCCCCGCCGGATGGCTGGTGGAACTGCCCGCGACCTCCCGCGCCCGCGCCCACGCCCACGTCGAACACGTCTGGCCGGACGTACGCCCCCGCCCGTCCGCGGCGGCCGGGTCCACCGCTTTCACCGCTTCCGCCACGTCCACCGCTTCCACCACGTCCACCGCCTCCGCCACGTCCACCGCTTCCGCCACGTCCACCGCCGAAACCCTTCCCGTGCTCTTCGAACGGGTGGTGGCCAAGCACCCGGAACTGCCCGCGGTCGAGAGCGAGAGCACCACTTTGACGTACGGCGAACTGGCGGACCGGGTGAACCGGCTGGCCCGGCGGCTGATCGCGGCCGGTCTCGGCCCCGGCGACCTCGTCGGGATCTGCGTACCCCGTGGCACCGACCAGGTGGTGGCGGCACTCGCCGTGACGACCGCCGGAGGCGGCTACGTCCCCCTGGACCCGAACTATCCCCTGGCGCTGCTGCGCCACATGGCGGCCGACTCGGGGCTGCGGACCCTGCTGCACACCGGCCCTGCGCCGGTGGACGTCACCGGTCCGGAAACCCTCGACCTGGCCGCCCCCGACCCCGCTCCCCGTCCGGCCCGGCCGGTCACCGACGAGGAGCGGCGGCGGCCGCTGCACGCCGAGGACACCGCGTATGTCATCTACACCTCCGGATCCACCGGGACGCCCAAGGGCGTGGTGATCCCGCACGCGGGCATGGCGGCGCTCGCCGAGGCGCAGCGGCACTGGATCGGCCCCGGCCCCGGCGACCGGGTGCTGCAGTGGGCCTCGTTCAACTTCGACGCCGGCTTCTGGGACCTGACGCTGGCCCTGCTGTCGGGGGCCACCCTGGTGCTCACCGACGACCGCGCGGTGCTGCCCGGCGAGGAACTGCGCCGCACCCTGATCGACCGGCGGATCAGCCACGCGGTGCTGCCTCCGGTCGCGCTCACCGCCACCGATCCGGACGGCGTCCTGCCCGGTGGGGTGGTGCTCTCCACCGGTGACTCCTGCACCCAGGCTCTGGTGGCCAGGTGGGCGCCCGGAAGGCGCATGTTCAACGGGTACGGGCCCACCGAGATGACCGTGGGAGTGACCATGGCGGGCCCGGTGCGGCCGGGCGAGCCGGTCAGCATCGGGGAGCCGTGGCCGGGCAACGAGGTCCGGGTGCTCGACGTCGACCTGAAGCCCTGCCGGCCCGGCGAGGAGGGCGAGCTCTACCTGGTGGGCGAGGGCGAGGCCCTCGGATACCTCAACCGGCCCGCCCTGACCGCGGAGCGCTTCGTCGCGGACCCGTACGGCGGACCCGGGAGCCGGATGTACCGCTCCGGCGACCTCGGCCACCGGGACAAGGACGGCACGCTCTACTTCACGGGCCGCGCCGACCGCCAGGTCAAGCTGCGTGGCTTCCGGGTCGAACCGGGGGAGGTGGAAGCGGCGTTGGAGTCGTGCGAGGGAGTCCGGCTCGCGGCGGTGGTCGTGACCGGCGAGGTGGACTCGGCGCGCCTGGTCGCCTTCGTGGTGCCCGGCGCGGACCCGGCCGACGACCTCGCGGAGGAACTGCGCGGGCGGCTCGCCGCGCGGTTGCCCGCGCACATGGTGCCCTCCCGCGTCGAGGTGGTGGCGTCCCTGCCGATGACCAGCAACGGCAAGATCGACCGGCGTGTCCTGGAGGAACGGGCCGCCGGGCCCGCCGCGAGCGCCGCGCCACCGCCCGGCGGGCCGGCCGCCGCCGTCGACCCGTCCGACCCGGTGCCCGCGCTGTGCGCACTGGCCGCCAGGGTGCTGGGGGTGCCCGCCCTCGCGCCGGACGACAACTTCTTCGACCAAGGCGGGCATTCGGTCCTGGCGGTGCGGCTCACCAAGGCCGTACGGGACGAATGGGGGATGAACCTGCCGGTGCGGGCCGTCTTCGAGCGCTCCACCATGGTGGAGCTGGCCGGCCTGCTGACCGTGAACTGAACCGGGACGGGCCACGGGCCGAACCGGCGCGGGCCACGATCCCGGCCGGGGCAGGCCCATGATCCCGGCCGGCGTGGCCCGTCGCAACGTACTCGCCACAGCCATCCGGCCCACCGCCCCTGATCCCGACTGCGCCGCGTTGCGAGCCCTGCCCAACGGCAGCCGCCTCGCCACAACGTGGACCCTGCGCCGAGACGCCCTGGCGGCCTACCGCCAAGCCCTCGAAGCGACCGGCACCGACCCAGCCGCCGTACTGCCGTCCCGCCCACGCCGGCCGGGCGGCCCCCTTCCCGGTGAGCGGTACCTGAAGGGGGGCGGACGCGGCTCAGTCGAGCCGCAGGCGCAGGGCGCTGTGGCCGAACAGGAAGGTGGAGTAGACGCGCGGCGGTTCCGCCAGGATCTCGATCCGGTCCACCCGGCGGACCAGCGAATCCAGCACGGCGGACAGCTCCAGCCGGCCGAGGAAGGCCCCCAGACAGAAGTGCGGGCCGTGCCCGAGCGCGAGGTGCGGGTTGTGCTCCCTGCCGACGTCGAAGCTGCGGGGCCGCGCGAAGACCTCGGGATCGTTGTTGGCCGAGATGTTCCACAGGGTGACGATGTCGCCCGCCGACACCTCGGCACCCCCGATCCGCAGGTCGACGGTGGCCGTACGGGCGAAGTGCATGGCCGGGGTCACCCAGCGCAGTACCTCCTCCACCGCCGTCCGCACCGCCGCCTCGCCGGTGCGCAGCCGATGCCACTGCTCCTCGTGGGTGCCCAGCGCGTGCAAGGCGCCGATCGTGGTCACCCGGGTGGACTCGTCGCCCCCCAGGATCAGGCTGTAGCAGTTGAGGGCGAGATCGTCCTCCGTCATCGGCTCGCCCGCCACCCGGGCTCCGGCGATCATGCTGATCACGTCCTCGCCGGGGCGGCGGCGGCGCTCGCGGACCACATCCACGAAGTACGACAGGATCTCGTTGCGGGCCTCCAGCGCGTCGAAGGGGTCGTCCTCGGCGCTCTCCGACGACAGCGCGCGCTTGTTCCAGCCCAGCAGCAACGGCCGGTCGGCGACGGGCAGTTCCAGCAGGTCGCATACGGTGTTGAGCGGCAGGTGCTCGGCGATGTCCCGCGCGGCGTCGGCCTCGCCCGTACCGGCCACGGCGGCCACCAGGGCGTCGGCCCGCTGCCGCACCGCCTCCTCCACGTGCCGCAGCACCCGTGGCGAGAAGGCACGCAGCATCACCTGGCGCAGCTCGCGGTGGCGGGGCCGGTCCATCACCGCCAGCATCCGCCCGCCGGCCGAGTCGCCGCCGTTCAGCAGGACGTCCAGCACCGTTCCCCGGGCCGAGCTCAGCCGGGCCGCGTCCTTGTAGCAGTCCTGGACGTCCCGGTGCCGGGCCACCGCCCAGAACCCGGGGCGGCCGTCCGCGGAGGGATGCCAGCGCACCGGATCGCTGCGACGCATCCGGTCCCAGTACGCGTACGGGTCGTGCTCGACGAACGTCGCCGGGTCGGCGAGGTCGTAAGCCGCCCCGGAGGCGTCGTCGTACGGGCCGTCGAAAACGGCGGCGTTGTGGGAGCAGACCACCGGGAGACTCCTTTCGGCCCGGACAGCGGGCCTGCACGAGGGGCTCGGCCTGGACACCGGGCCGGTACGGAGGTGCTCGTTTCCGGCCTCGATCCTCACCTCTCGTGCCCGCACCCGAGGCGGCGCTGAATGAATGATGAAGGTTTCCGCGGCGGCCCCGGGCGTGCGTGCGATTCTCACATCCGAGGCGGCGAAGGGGAGATCGGCCATGGGCGTGCACCGCGGATCCGTGCGCACGGTGTCGAGCACGGAACGCCCCGGGCTCCGGCTGCTCGGGCTGCCGCACTCCGGCGGCCGCGCGGAGAGCTTCACCGGCTGGCGTGACGCGCTCCCCGCCGCATTCCCCGGGACCGCGGTGGAGCTGTGCGCCGCCCAGTACCCCGGGCACGGCGACCGGCTGGCGGAGCCGCCGAGAGAGGAAGTCGGCGCGCTCGCCGAGGAGATCGTCGCCGACCTGACCCGGCTGCCACCGGCGGACCTGCTGCTCTTCGGCCACAGCTTCGGCTCGGCCGTCGCCTGCGAGGTGGCCCGCCGCTGCCCCGGGGCGGGCATCGACGTCGTCCTGCTCGTCGCGTCCAGCGCCTGGGCCCCGGGGGACCCGGCCCGGCTCCCTCGTGACGAACACCTGCTGCCCGACGAGGAACTCTGGGGGCGCCTTGTCGCCCTCGGGGGCATCGACCCCGACATCGCGTCGCAGACCGAGCTCCGCGATCTGCTGCTCCCCGCGATGCGCGCGGACATCGCCGCGCACGAGCGCTACCTCGGCTGCCCGGAGCCGGTGTCGCTCCACTGCGACGTGCACGTCTGCATGGCCCGGGGAGATCCCCTCGTACCGGCTCCGGCCGGCCGCCACTGGGGCCGTCTCACCACCGGGAACACCAGCATCGACATCAGACACGGAGGCCATTTCCACGTCTTCGACGACCCCGCGCCGCTGCTGGCGGACCTGGCGCGGCGGGTTCCCACCCACACGAAGGGAGGCAGTTCGGTCCATGAGTAGTCCTTGGGCAGGCATGCGGCTGGTCGTCACCGGCGGCGGTTCGGGCATCGGGGCCGCCGTGGTCGCCCGCGCGGCCGGGCTGGGCGCCGACGTCCTGGCGGTCGGCCGACGGGCCGACCGGCTCGCGGAGGTGACGGCGAAGGCGCGGGCCGAAAAAGCGGGCACCGTGGTGCCGTACGCCGTGGACGTCACCGCACCCGACGCCGCCGCGCGGATCGCGGAGTGCGCCGGGGAAGTGCTCGGCGGCGTCGACGCCTTGGTCAACAACGCCGGGCACGCGGTCTTCGACCGCCTGGAGGACGCCGCCGAGGCGGACCTGCGGGAGATGATCGACACCAACCTGGTGGCTCCCGCCCTGCTGATCCGGGCGCTGTTGCCCCTGTTGCGCGCCAGCCGGGGCTGCGTGGTCAACGTGTCCTCCGTCGGCGGCGTCCTGGCGATGCCGAACCGGTCGTTCTACGGGGCCAGCAAGGCCGCCCTGAACTCCCTGACCAGGTCGCTCGCCGTGGAACTGGCGCCCGAGGTCCGGGTGAACGCGGTGCTGCCCGGCCCGGTCGACACGGGCCTGTGGGACCTGGCGGCGGGCGAGGGCGCGGACGCCCTGCGCGAAGGAATCGTGGCCGGCACCCCCCTGGGGCGGTTCGGCCTGGCGCCGGAGGTGGCGGCCTGGGTGTGCCACCTCGTCGACCCCGAGACCTCGTCCTGGGTCACCGGATCCCTGGTGTCCGTGGACGGCGGACGTACGGCCTAGTGCTGTGACCGGAAGGGTTTGCCGGAAAGCTCGCGGCGTCCGGTGCGGTGCATCGCAAGGCGGAGCATCGCCCGTCTACTGGATGTACTCGGGTGATGCGACAACGCGGCGTGGGGACACCTCCCGGCCGAAGGCTGGGGGAGTGCCGTGCCGGGCGTCGCGAGCCGGTGACCCTTTCCTGTCACAGCACTGGCCACAGCCCAGCAGCACCACCCGGCCAGCCCGATCCGGCCGGTCCTGCCATCAGCGGAAAGGCATGAATCAGATGACGCAGACAGCTTCACCGTGGTTCGCCCCGGCCTCGGCGATCCCCTCCTCCTGGCTGTACGAGTCCTTCCGGATCGCCAACGAACGCGAGCGGGAGCACCCCGGCCAGATCAAGCTGCACGTGGGTGAGCCCGCCTTCGGCCCGCCGGACTCCGTCGCCAAGGAGTTCGTCGCCGCCGTCCTGGACGGCCGGGCCCGCTACATCGACGTGCAGGGGCTCCCGGAACTCCGTGAGCGTCTCGCGGACAAGCTCGACACCGTCAACCGCATCGACACCGAGCCCTCCCGGCTCTTCGTCACCCCCGGGTCGTGCCAGGGGCTCAGCGCCCTGATGCGCTGTCTGGCCGGCTCGGGAGCGGAGATCCTCATGCCGGAGATCCACTGGCCCGTGCACCTGCAACAGGCCCTTCTCGCCGGATTCCGCCCGGTGTTCTACCAGCTCGACGAACACTTCGCGCCCGACCCCGAGTCGATCCGGCAGGTGGCCACCCCCGCGACCCGGGCGCTGCTGCTCAACACCCCCTCGAACCCCACCGGCGCGGTCGCCGACCTCCCGCGGCAGCAGGCCCTGTACGAGATCGCCGACGAGCGGGGCTGGCAGATCATCAGCGACGAGGCATACGAGGACTTCGCATTCTCCGGCCCCCACCTGTCGATCGCTGCCCTGGAGCGCGACCGCCCCGCGTCGCAGCGCATCGTCAACAGTGTCTTCACCTTCTCCAAGGGACCGGCGATGACCGGCTACCGGCTCGGCTACGTCGCGGTGTCGCGGCCGGAGACGGCCGCCGCGATGCGCACGGTCCAGGAGTCCTGCATCATCGCGCCCAACGCTCCCGTCCAGTACGCCGGACTGGCCGCCCTGGACGCGTCGGGAGCCCTCGCCGGCAACCACGACTTCGTACGGGGAAACCGGGACGCCGCGCTCGCCCCGCTGGTCGACGAAGGGCTGCTGCCCGCACTGCCCGGCGGCGGCTGGTACGCCATGGCCGACATCTCCTCCACCGGTCTGACCGGCGAGGAGTTCAGCGCCGAACTCATGCTCCGCCACGATGTCGTGGTGGTTCCCGGCAGCGGGTTCTCCGCACGGCCCGAATTCGCTCCGGACGGCACGCTGCGACCACTGAAGCCCGGCGGTGTCGCGTCCGGCCTGGTCCGGATCGCGTTCTGTGTCGACCGGGAGCAACTCGTCACCGGGGTGGAACGTCTGGTCGCACTGGTCCGTGAGAAGAGGCAGCAGTGATACCCGCCGAGGTGACCTACGCCTCCTACCTGAAGCTCGACGAGCTGCTGACCCTCCAGCAACCGCGCACCTGCGAGGACGACGCGGACCTCACCACGGTGCTCTCCGAACAGTTCTTCATCGTCAGCCACCAGACCTGCGAACTGTGGCTGAAGCAGATCCTGGGCGACCTCGCCGCCGTGGAGGACCACTTCCTGACGATGACCACCGCGGGCCTGGAGCGGTCGGTGGACCTGCTGTACCGGTCCAGTGAGCTGCTGCGCCTGCTGCACGAGCAGCTCATGGCGCTCGAACGGCTGCCGTTGGAGGACTTCGCCCAGTTCCGGCAGCACCTCGGCATGGCCAGCGGCGCCCAGTCCAGCCAGTCCCACCAACTGGAGCGGGTACTCGGCAGCGCCAGCCGTTCCGGATCACTGTTCCTCGCCTTCCGTTCCGGGCTGGAGCGGATCGGCGCCGACCTGGAGGAGATCGTCGCGGCGGGTGTCGAGGCGGGCTCGTTCCACCGGGTCGTCGAGGCGATGCTCAGGGTCGGCAACGGCTACTTCCAGTGGAAGATCGGGCATGTGGGCCTGGTGATGAAGATGATCGGGGAACAGCGGGGCACCGCCGGCACCTCGGGGGCGGCGCATCTCATGGGCCGCGCCACGATGCCGTTCACCGAACTCCACGAACTGCGCGGCAAGGTGCACGAGCGTGCGCGCCGGCAGGCAGGCTGACCGCGGCGGGAGCAGCACCCCGGAACGCGCACGCGTGCGCGTTCCGGGGCCGGTCGGATCAGGTGGCGGGCTCCAGGATGTAGCCCCGACCCCACACGGTGCGCAGACTCAGCCGGACGCCGTCCAGCCGCTGGCGCAGCCGCATGATGTGCAGGTCTATCGCGTTACTGGTGACCGTCTCGTTCCTGATGCGGCCCAGGGCCTCCTTCAGCGTGTCCCGGCGGACGAGATGGCCGAAGTCGGCCAGGAAACATCGCATCATCTCGCTCTGCGCCTCGGACATGGGCACCGACTGTCCGCCGTAGTAGAGCACCCCGGTCGGATCCAGCACGGGCATGAAGTCGGTTCCGGTGCGCCGTTGCAGGGTGTGGACGCGAGCCGCCAGGTCGAGGCGGGCCACCGGCGGGCGCACCCAGTCCTCGGTGGGGGAGATGTCGCTCGGCGGCGCCGTCTGGCCCTCCAGGACCAGCAGGCACGGCAGTCCCGCCTCGCGCAACTGGTCCCGTTCGTGGCTCTGCACCGGCCAGCGAAGGAACTTGACTTCGTTCTTGTGAATGAGCGTGGTCATGGTCGTGCCCCCGTTCTCCCGTGACGAGTGATAACTCGTGGTCGAGGACCGGCGGCGTCGTCGGGGCGTGCGCGCGTCCCTCCGGCGCCGCCGCCGGAGTGTCGGCCGACGGGGCCGCCGGAGCTGGTCCGGACGCTTACGAGAGGTTCTGCTGCCTGGCTTCGACGCCGGTTCCCGCGTGACGTCGTCACCGGCCCCCGTGATGGCGATCCTGCCGGGTCTCGATTCCAGGTCAATTCCGGGTGGGTTCCGCTTCGGCGGGGACTCGAATGCGCTTCGGAACGTGACGCGCGCTCCCTCCGCGACGGGCGCGGCGGGGGGCGCTGAAAGAACCACGACATGGTCGCGTGGGACCGCCCGGTGATCGGCAAGACACCCCGTAAGGGAACCGGCCGCCCCGACCTCTGACCGCGGTCACGATCAGGAGCACGCGATGACGAACGAGAACAGCACACCGAGGCGCCGGGTCGCCGTCGTCGGCGCCGGCATCACCGGACCCCTGCTGTCCCTGTGCCTGGTGCGGCTGGGTTTCGAGGTGAACCTGTACGAGGCTTATGTGCGCCGGGCGCAGGACGTCGGCTCGTTCCTCAACCTCGCTCCGAACGGGCGGGCCGTACTGGAGCGCCTGGGTCTGGCCGACCGGATCCTCGAACAGGGCACCGCGGCGAGCTCCGTCGACTTCGCCAATCACAAGGGCCGGGAACTCGCGCAGAACCCGGAGAGCACCACCAACATCATGCGCGGCGAGCTCAGCGGCGCCCTGCGCGAGGCGGCGACCGGCGACGGGGTGAAACTGCACACCGCCAAGCGCCTCGTCGCACTGGACGAGAGCGGCGACGGTAACTGGCACATCGGCTTCGAGGACGGCGCGCACGCCGAGGCCGACATCGTGCTCGGCTGCGACGGCGTGAACTCCACCACGCGCCGCCTGCTGCTCCCCGACGCGCCGCGGCCCGCCTACACCGGGGTGGTCGGCTCCGGGGGCAGGTCGGAGATCGGCGCCGCGGAACTCCCCGTGGACGGCCGGTTCCACATGGTCTTCGGTCTGCGTGGCTTCTTCGGGTACCAGGTGATGTCGCCCGGTGTCGTGTGGTGGTTCGAGAACCACCAGGAGACCCGTGAACGCAGCTTCGCCGAACTCGCCGAGATCGACGACGCGCGGTGGGTGGCCGGGCTGGCCGACCGGCACCGCCCCGACCCCGCCGTGATCCGGCGCATCCTGAACGCCTCCACCGGACCGGTCGGCCGGTGGCCGGTCCACGAGGTGCCGCCCCTGGACACCTGGCACCGGGGCAGCGCCGCGGTGCTGGGGGACGCCGCGCATGCGGTGGCCCCGCACCTGGGGGCGGGTGCCGCGCTCGGCATGGAGGACGCCTACGAACTCGCCCTGGCACTGCACGAACACCCGACCGCCCCGCAGGCGTTCACCGCGTTCGAGGAGTCCCGGCGGGACCGGGTCGCCGCGATGGCGAAGCAGGCCCGGCGGACGGGGGCGGTGATGACCCCCGATCGGTGGATCACCCGGGTGATACGCGACCTGATGTTGCCGATGGGCATCAAGCAGGGGGTGCGCAAGGGCACCGAGGCTTATTCCTACCGGCCTTCGCCGTGGCCCGTGCGGGTCGACTGAGACGCATGCGGGCGCAGCAGACCTTCAGGGCCTCCTGCTGCCGCCCCTCGCGGGGGCGCGACCCCGCGAGGGGCGGTGCGGGAAGCATCGAGGGGCGGCCGGCGGCCGTCGACCGCCGGGCCGGTGCGTCAGCGCAGCTCGCCGGTGACGATCCACAGATGACCGAACGGGTCGCGGAGGCGTCCCTCCCGTTTGCCGTACGGGCGGTTCTCCACCGGTACGACCACGGTGCCGCCCCCGGCGACCATCCGCTCGGCGACAACGTCCTGGTCGGTGAACTCCGCCTCCAGGAGGACCGGGGAGCCGCCGACGTCGTCGGGCGAGAGCCAGCCCCACTCGGGCACTGCGGGGGACAGAGAGAGCGGAGAACCGCCGATCTGCAGGACGACGACCATCACGCGGCCGCTGTCGTCCTGGGCGCGGAAGACCTCCTTGGCGCCCATGGCCTGCTGGTAGTAGGTCGCGGCGGTGTCGGGGTCCGGGACGATCAACCGTGGCGTCAGACTCATGAGTTGAGTCTATTTCCCCCGCCGCGGCCCACAGGAGTGATTCGCTCAGTTCGAGCGACGCGCCGCAGACGCCCTCTCGCGCGAGCAGCCACACCGCGCACCGACGAGCAGCGCCGAGCGGGCGTCAGGTGTGCCCCGACGGATTCGTCGCGCTCCCGACTGACCCGCAGACGGCCGAGGTGAGCTTCGTCGGCCCTCACATGGTCCCGAGGTCGACGGTGACGGAGAAGGGCGCGGTGGCCTTCACTGCGCCGGTGAACACCTCGCCGTCCCGGTAGGCCCTGTTGGCAGGGTCGAGCACGTAGGTGTAGACGATCGGAACGCCGGTGGCAGCCTCTTCGATGCGCCAGTAGAAGGGAATCCCGGCTTTGGCGTACTGGTCCACCTTCGCGATCCGGTCAGTGGTCTCCGAGCCCGGCGACACGACCTCGACCACGAGGAGTACATGCTCCGGACGAGTGGGCGTGAGGTCGATGGTCTCTGCCCGGTACACGGTGACGTCCGGACGCCGGTTGGTGAGAGGTACGTCCTGCAGGCGGACGTCGAAGTCCGTGTCGGCGTTCCAGTCCGGGCCTGCGGCGGCGTCCAGGGCGTTCGCCAGGATCCGGGCCAGCCGGTTGGGACGCTTGGACGCACTCGGGCTCACGACGACCATCCCGTCCACGATCTCGATGCCGGCGCACTGCTCCTCGGACCAGGAGTCGTACTGCTCCGCGCTGATCTGCATGTGCATCCACGCGGGTGCGACCATCTCTGCGGTCATGGAGTACCTCCTTCGAGGATGCTCGTCAGGTCCGGTGCTGCTCGACGCAGCGTACTGCCGGCCGGGCACCGGCTCTGGACCGGAGCAGAACGCCATCGCAGGGCGGAGGGCTTGCGGGCCGAGCCGTCAGGGCCGGGTCGGCGTGAGAGGCTGGATCGTATGAACCGGTTGGCTGGTGTGACCTCGCCTTATCTGCTTCAGCATGCTGAGAATCCGGTCGACTGGTGGCCCTGGACACCGGAGGCGTTCGAGGAGGCCCGGCGGCGTGACGTACCCGTTCTGCTGTCGGTCGGCTACTCAGCGTGCCACTGGTGTCATGTCATGGCGCACGAGTCGTTCGAGGACGAGGCGACGGCCGCGTATCTGAACGAGCACTTCGTCAGCGTCAAGGTGGACCGCGAGGAGCGGCCCGATGTGGACGCGGTCTACATGGAGGCGGTACAGGCGGCCACCGGCCAGGGGGGCTGGCCCATGTCGGTGTTCATGACGCCGGACGCGGAGCCGTTCTACTTCGGGACGTACTTCCCGCCCGACGCCCGCCATGGCATGCCGTCCTTCCGCCAGGTCCTCGAAGGCGTCCACCACGCGTGGACCGACCGGCGCGACGAAGTGGGAGAGGTCGCCGGGAAGATCACGCGGGACCTCGCCGGGCGGTCGTTGACCGTCGGGGACGGCGGACTGCCCACCAACGAGACACAGGGACGGGCGCTGCTCCAACTGACCCGGGACATCGACACCGCGAGCGGCTGGTTCAAGGGCGACACCAAGTTCCCGCCCTCGATGGTCGTGGAGTTCCTGCTGCGGCACCACGCACGGACGGGTTCGGTGGGGGCGCTGGAGATGGCCGAGGGGCTCTGCGGCGCGATGGCGCGTTCGAGCCTGTACGACCAGGTGGGCGGCGGCTTCCACCGCTATGTGCTGCGCGCCCGGCAGGGTGGGGTCCTGGTACCGCACTTCGAGAAGATGCTGTACGACAACGCGCTGTTGTGCCGGGTGTTCGCGCATCTGTGGCGCTCCACCGGTTCAGAGCAGGCCCGTCGGATCGCCCTGGAGACCGCCGACTTCATGGTCCGCGAACTGCGTACCGCCGAGGGCGGGTTCGCCTCCGCACTCGACGCCGACAGCGCCGACCACGCCGACAGTGCCGACCACGCCGACAGTGCCGACGGAGCCGACGACACTGACGGCAGCGGACGGCACAGTGAGGGCGCGTACTACGTGTGGACGCCCGAGCAGCTGCGCGAGGTGCTCGGGGACGACGCCCCGCTCGCCGCAGAGCACTTCGGGGTGACCGAGGAGGGCACCTTCGAACACGGCCGTTCCGTCCTCCAACTCCCGCAGGGCGGGGGCGTGGTGGACGCGGAGCGGATCGCCTCGGTGCGAGAGCGCCTGTTCCGTGCGCGGCAGGACCGCCCGGCCCCGGGCCGCGACGACAAGGTCGTCGCCGCCTGGAACGGTCTCGCGATCGCCGCGCTGGCCGAGACCGGCGCCTACTTCGACCGGCCCGACCTGGTCGAGGCCGCGGTCGCCGCCGCGGACCTGCTCGTCCGGCTGCACCTGGACGACCGCGCCCGGCTGGTCCGCACCAGCCGGGACGGCCGGGCCGGCGGCAACGCGGGCGTGCTGGAGGACTACGCCGATGTCGCCGAGGGCTTCCTCGCGCTCGCCTCCGTCACCGGCGAGGGGGTCTGGCTGGACTTCGCCGGTCTCCTCCTCGACCAGGTGCTCGCCCGCTTCACCGACCCGGACAGCGGCGCCCTCTACGACACCGCGGCCGACGCCGAGCGGCTCATCCACCGCCCGCAGGACCCCACCGACAACGCCACCCCGGCCGGCTGGACCGCCGCCGCGGGCGCTCTGCTGAGCTATGCCGCCCACACCGGCTCCGCGCTCCATCGCACCGCCGCGGAGCGGGCGTCGGGGGTGGTGGCGGCCCTCGGGCCGCGGGTGCCGCGGTTCATCGGTTGGGGGCTCGCCGTCGCGGAGGCCCTGCTCGACGGCCCGCGCGAGATCGCCGTCGTCGGCCCGGACCCGGCCGACCGGGCGACGGAAACCCTGCATCGCACGGCACTGCTGGGCACCGCCCCGGGTGCCGTCGTCGCCACCGGGGTCCCGGACGGCGACGAGTTCCCGCTCCTCGCCGACCGGCCGCTCGTGGGCGGCGCGCCCGCCGCCTATGTCTGCCGGAACTTCACCTGCGACGCCCCGACGACCGATCCGGACCGGCTGCGCACCGCGCTGAGCGGCTGAAACGACCTGTCCCCCTGTCTTCAGTCGGCCGGAACGTAACCGGTGGGCGATTTGCCCACTCGGCACCTCATGGCGAAGGAAACGCACTCTTTACCGAAACCTCCTGCGCGCTTCACAGATCACCCATACTCTCTCCACAGTGACCCGACGGAGCTGACACGCCGCCGGGTCAGGGGGCATTGGGGATCTGGGGGGATCTGTTGCTGACGTCTGTCTTCATCGCTGCCGTTTCACTGGCCCTGTTCTGGATGGCGGCCTTCACTCTCTGGTGGCAGATGCACGCGTGGCGTACGCCCGAAGTGCTCGCGTCCACCCGCTTCAGCAGACCGGACGGCGACGAGCATGTGTCGTTCTCACTGCTGCTGCCCGCACGGCACGAACAGGCCGTGCTCGACCACACCATCCAGCGGCTGCTGGAGTCCACGCACACCGACTTCGAGATCATCGTCATCGTGGGGCACGACGACCCCGAGACCACGGCGGTCGCCGAGCGCGCCGCCGCCGGCGACCCGCGCGTCCGGGTCGTCGTCGACACCCATGAGAAGAAGAACAAGCCGAAGGCCATGAACACGGCGCTGCCGCACTGCCGTGGCGCCGTCGTCGGGGTCTTCGACGCCGAGGACCAGGTCCACCCGGAACTCCTCGCGCATGTCGACCACGCGTTCCTGACCACCGGCGCGGACGTCGTCCAGGGCGGCGTCCAGCTGATCAACTTCCACTCCAGCTGGTACAGCCTGCGCAACTGCCTGGAGTACTTCTTCTGGTTCCGCTCCCGGCTGCACCTGCACGCGCAGAAAGGGTTCATCCCGCTCGGCGGCAACACCGTCTTCGTCCGCACCGACGTGCTCAGGGAGGCCGGCGGCTGGGATCCGGACTGCCTGGCCGAGGACTGTGACCTGGGCGTCCGGCTCTCCAGCGTCGGCAAGAAGGTCGTCGTCGCCTACGACTCCGACATGGTCACCCGGGAGGAGACCCCCGGCTCGCTGATGTCGCTGCTCAAGCAGCGCACCCGCTGGAACCAGGGATTCCTCCAGGTCTACCGGAAGAAGGACTGGCACCAGCTCCCCGGCCTCGGGCAGCGGCTGCTCGCCCGGTACACGCTCATGACGCCGTTCCTCCAGGCGTTCTCCGGGGTGATCATCCCGCTCAACGCGGCGATCGCGCTCTTCCTCGATGTGCCCGTCGGGATCGCCTTCCTCACCTTCCTGCCGCTGGTCACCGCCGCCGTCACCTTCGTCTTCGAGGTGGTCGGACTGCACGACTTCGGCAAGCAGTACGGGCTGCGGGTCCGCCTCAGCCACTACGTGAAGCTCGTCGTGGGCGGCCCCTTCTACCAGGTGCTCCTCGCGGGGGCCGCCGTCCGCGCCGTATGGCGTGAACAACGCGGCCGGAACGACTGGGAGTTGACCACTCACGTCGGCGCGCACCTCGCCGCGGCCGCAACGATCCGAGAGGACGCCCGCGCGTGACCTCCACCCTTCCCGCGGTGACCACTCCCACGGTCCCCGCGCAGCACCCGCCTGCCCCAAAACCGGGTTCGGCCGATCGGACACCGCCTCCGGCCCGGCTCCGCTCCTCCCGCCTCGACCTGCTGCTGTGCGGGGTGCTGCTCGTGGCGATCCTCGTCGTCCAGGGCTGGAACATCGCCGACTACCCGACCCTCAGCGACGACGAGGGCACCTACCTCGCCCAGGCATGGGCCGTGCAGCAGGGCAAGGGCCTGGCCCACTACACCTACTGGTACGACCACCCGCCGCTCGGCTGGCTCCAGCTCGCCCTGCTCACCTGGATACCCTCGGCCCTCGACCCCGGCGCGATGACCGTCGGCACCATGCGCCCGGTGATGCTCCTGATCAGCGGCGTCAGCGCGGTCCTCGTGTACGTCCTCGGGCGGCGGCTGTCGCTGCCCCGCTGGGCGGCCGGGCTCGCCATGGCCCTGTTCGGACTGTCGCCGCTGGCCGTCGTCCTCCAGCGGGAGATCTTCCTCGACAACATCGCGGTGCTGTGGCTGCTGCTGGCGTTCTGCCTCGCCGCCTCGCCCAGCCGGCACCTGTGGCACCACTTCGGCGCGGGCCTCGCCGCCGCCGCGGGCGTGCTCACCAAGGAGACGATGCTCGTCGTCCTGCCCGCCCTGCTGGTCACCATGTGGCGCCACAGCCACCGCGACACCCGGAAGTTCGCGCTCACCGGCGCCGTCACCGCCTGCGCCCTGGCCGGCTTCTCCTATCCGCTGTTCGCCCTGCTCAAGGGGGAACTGTTGCCGGGCAGCGGACATGTCTCGCTCTGGGACGGCATCAAGTACCAGATGACCAGGCCGGGTTCGGGCTTCATCCTGGACCCGGGCTCCGGCTCGCACGGGGTGCTCCAGTCGTGGCTCTACTACGACCGGGTGCTGCCCCTCGGCGGACTCCTCGGCGCGCTCCTGCTGCTGGCCACCTGGCGCTGGTCGGTCACCGCCCGCGCGCTGGCCGGGCCGGCCCTGACGGTGGCGATCCTCGCCGCGCTGGCCCTGCGCCCGAACGGCTATCTGCCCGCGATGTATGTCATCCAGGCGCTGCCGTTCCTCGCCCTGGTCCTCGCCGCCGGCACCGCCTCGGTCGCCCACGCCATACTGCGCAGAGGGCGGGCGGAGGGCGAGCGGCGGCCGGTCACCGGCGGCCGGTACGCCCTCGCGGCCGTCCTCGCCGTCGCGGCCGGCGCGTATGTCGTCCCGCGCTGGTACGACGGCGACCGCACCGCCGTCACCGCGGACGCCAACGCCCCCTACCGGGCCGCCGCCACCTGGCTCAGCGGCGAGGTCGAGCACCCGGAGGACACCCGCGTCCTCGTCGACGACGCGCTCTGGCTGGACCTGGTGCACGCCGGGTACCGGCCCGGCCTCGGCGCCATCTGGTTCTACAAGGCCGACCTGGACCCGGCCGTCACAAAGACCATGCCGCACGGCTGGCGGGACCTCGACTACGTCGTGGCCTCCCCGACGGTGCGGCGCGACGCGGTGGACCTGCCCAACGTCCGGGCCGCCATCGAACACTCCGCCCCGGTCGCCACGTTCGGAACCGGACCCGACCGCATCGAGATCCGGCAGATCCAGCCGACGGCCGTGGGAGGCGCACGATGAACAGTCACGAGCACAACGCGCCCGGCGAGCCGGGCGATCCGGCGCCCCGGGCCGCCACCGCGCCTGCGCCGAAGGGGCGTGCCGGTGCCGAGACGGCATGGGGGTCCCCCCGCTCCGGCGAAGCCGGGAGCGGGGGAGCGCACCGGCCCGAAGGGCTGAGCGCGATCGCCCTGTCGGCCCCGGCGCCCGGGAGGCGAAGCGAGCCCCACGGCGCGGTGGCTGAGACGCACGGTGCGGTGGCTGAGACGCATGGCGCGGTGGCCGAGCCCGGTGCCGTCACCATCGTCGTGCCGACGTTCAACGAGTCCGGCAATGTCCGCAGGCTGCTGCGGCAGATCACCGCCGCGGTGCCCGCCCGGCTGCCCTGCGAGGTCGTCTTCGTCGACGACTCCACCGACGACACGCCCGACGTCATCCGGCAGGCCGCGCAGGACTGCCCGTTCCCGGTGGCCGTGCTGCACCGGGAGGAGCCGACGGGCGGGCTCGGCGGGGCGGTCGTCGAAGGGCTGCGGGCGGCCGGCTCGGAGTGGGTCGTCGTCATGGACGGCGACTGCCAGCACCCGCCCTCCCTGGTGCCCGAGCTGGTCGCCATCGGCGAGCGGAGCAACGCCGGGCTGGTCGTCGCCTCCCGCTACCTCAAGGGCGGCAGCCGGGCCGGGCTGGCGGGCGGCTACCGGGTGGCCGTCTCACGCGCCGCGACCTGGCTGACCAAGTCCCTCTTCCCGGGTCGGCTGCGCGGCATCAGCGACCCGATGAGCGGTTTCTTCGCCATCCGGCGCAGCACGGTCAGCGCACAGGAGCTGAAGCCCCTCGGCTACAAGATCCTGCTCGAACTCGCCGTGCGCGGCAGGCCCGGCCGGGTCGCCGAGGTGCCGTTCGTCTTCCAGGAGCGCTTCGCCGGCCAGTCCAAGTCGAGCGCCCGGGAGGGCTTCCGCTTCCTGCGTCATCTGGTCGGGCTGCGCACCTCGTCCCCGGCGGCCCGTATGGCCGCCTTCGGGCTGATCGGCGCCACCGGGTTCCTGCCGAACCTGGCCGGCCTGTGGGCGCTGACCGTGCTCGGCCTGCACTACGTCCCCGCCGAGATCCTCGCCAACCAGTTCGGTGTCGCCTGGAACTTCCTGCTCATCGAGCATCTGCTGTTCCGCGACCGGCGCGGGCACCGCCGCTGGTGGGACCGCGCCGGCCGGTTCGCGCTGCTGGCCAACGCCGACCTGGTGCTGCGCATCCCGCTGATCGCGCTGCTCGTCGGCCGGTTCGGGATGGGCGCGCTGCCCGCCACCGCGCTCGCCCTGGTGACGACCTTCGTCCTGCGCTTCCTCGGCACGGAAGCGCTGGTCTACCTGCCGCGCCGGCGCCCCTCCCAGGGCGCCGAGCGGCCCAGCCCCACCTCCGCGTCAAGGAGAGCCGTGTGAAAGTGAAAGCGCACCGCAGAAGAACCGCGCTGCTCGGGGTGGGGGCCCTGACCGCCGGTCTGCTCCTCACCTCCCCGCAGCCCGCCGCGGCCGCCAACCTCGTCAAGAACGCCGGCTTCGAGACCGCGGGCGCCGGGGCGGGGGCCGACATGCCCTACTGCTGGGAGAAGTCCGGCTGGGGCGACAACGACTTCGCCTTCGAGACGACGAGCGACGCGCACAGCGGCGCCAAGGCCATGAAGGTCACGCTGACCCGACGGACCGACGGCGACCGCAAGGCGCTGATCACCGAGTCGGCCGAGTGCGCCCCGGTGGTGTCCGAGGGCAAGCAGTACGACCTGTCGCTCTGGTACAAGTCGACGACGCCCGATACGTCGCTCACCCTCTTCCGGCACGACACGACGGCGGGCTGGCAGTACTGGACCGACCTCAAGACCCTGGACATGGCGGCGAGTTGGACCCAGGCCACGGTCCGCACACCGGAGGTGCCGACCGGCACCGACCGGATCACCTGGGGTGTGTCGGTGTACGGCACGGGGTCGGCGACCACCGACGACTACACCATGGACCAGGTCCCCGACACGCTGCCGCCCGCGCGGTGCACCGGCACGGACGCGCAGTGCGCCGACGGGAGCTGGGAGGTCCTGCCGACGAAGAACCCGGTCCGTTCCATGCACTCCGTCGTCCTCAACAACGGCAAGGTGCTGCTGATCGCGGGCTCCGGAAACAGTGAGGAGAACTTCGCCGCGGGCACCTTCACCTCGGCGGTCTACGACCCGGCGAACGGCACCTACAAGGTCATCCCCACGCCGAAGGACATGTTCTGCTCCGGGCACGTCCAGCTCCAGGACGGCCGCGTGCTCGTGATGAGCGGCAACGCGGCCTATCCGGCGGCGGACGGCTCGCACGGCTACGAGGGCTACAAGGACTCGTACATCTTCGACCCGGCGACCGAGACCTACAGCAAGACCAACGACCTCAACGACGGCCACTGGTACCCGTCGGCGACCGAGCTGGGCAACGGCGACGTGGTCTCCTTCGGCGGGCTGCGCGAGGACTCCACCGGGTCGGTGACCACCGAGTACTGGTCCGACGCCGAGCAGCGGTGGCTGCCGCTGTGGAAGGTCAACCAGACCTGGTCGTACTGGGGTCTGTACCCCTCGATGATCCTGATGCAGGACGGCCGCCTCTTCTACACGGGCAGCCATGTCTTCGGCAACAACATCCCCGGCACCGGCTCGGCGATCTACGACTACGACGCCAACACCGTCACCCAGGTCCCCGGCCTGCAGAACAAGGACCAGCGGGACCAGTCGGCGAGCGTGCTGCTGCCGCCGGCGCAGGACCAGCGGGTGCTGACCATCGGCGGCGGCAACATCGACGCCAACCCGGACGCCAACCGGCTGACGGACGTGATCGACCTGAAGGAGGCCAATCCGTCGTACGTCGCCGGGCCGCCGCTTCCGCAGGGCACGGTCGATCTGGGAGCCGGGCCCCGGCCGGAGACCGGCGGCCAGGGCAAGATGTACGTCTCCGCCGTCCTGCTGCCCGACGGCTCGGTGCTGGAGACCGGCGGCGCCCTGCACAACCGGGCCGATCCGGTCTACGAGTCCTCGATCTACGACCCGGGGACCGGCACCTTCGACCCGGTGGCCGCCGACCCCGAGGCCCGCGGCTACCACTCCTCGGCGTTCCTGCTCCCGGACGGCCGGGTGATGTCGACCGGCGACAACCCGGGCAACGGCTCCTGGAACCACAACGTGTCGATCTACACCCCGCCCTACCTCTACAAAGGCACCCGCCCGACGATCACCTCGGTCATCGACACCGAGTGGACCTACGGCGACACCCAGCGGATCACGGTCGACCGGCCCATCGCGAAGGCCGAGCTGATCCGCCCGGCCGCCGTCACCCACTCCTCCGACCCCAACCAGCGCTTCGTCGACCTGCCGCTGTCCGTCGACGGCAACAACGTCGACCTGAACGTGACGAGCAACCCCGACCTGGCCCCGCCCGGCTGGTACATGCTCTTCGCGGTGGACGCGAACGGGGTGCCGTCCGTGGCGAAGTGGGTGCATCTGCAGGGACCGGTGGCGCTCGCCGCGTCCGACGCGTCGGCGCATGTGCACGCCTTCGCCGACTCGCCCGCCGGCAAGGTCTCCGGGCCCGGCAAGAAGCGTGCCGCACAGCCGGTGCCCACCACCGTCTCCGGCTGCGACCGGCACTACGGTTCGGCCAATGTGTGCGTGCCGACGGTCTTCCCGCCCCAGGTGAAGAAGACCACCGCCGCCCGCTGCGGCTGGCTCAGGCAGAACGACTACGGCCGGCTGAAGGTCAACGGCCGGGACGACCCGCTGCGCCTGGACCGCAACCGGGACGGCATCGCCTGCGGCAAGGGGGATATGACGAGGCGTTAGACCGCACGTCAGACCGTTCGGCCCCGGTCGGCGAACTCGTCGAGGGCGCGCTCCACGATGGCCTCCAGCTGTTCGTGGTGCGCGCCCTTCCAGTAGGCGCGCCCGCACGCCCGGCACTGCGCGAAGACGTCGTACGAGCGGTGCGTCCCGCCCTTCAGCTGACCGGCCACCTCGTCCTTGGTGGCCGCCCGCAGCAGTCCGTTGCAGGCGGTGCAGCGGGTCCAGGGGCGCAGTTCGGGCGCGAACCGGTCCAGGACGTCGCGGAGTTGGTCGTCGGGGCGGGTGCTGTAGACGAAGCCGCCCGCCCACAGTTCGCGGCGCCGCAGCAGACCGCGGTCGCGGCTGAGCATGACCCGCTGCTCGGCCGCGGAGCGGGTGGCCAGGGCCGGGTCGCCGATGTCCGTCGGCTCGTAGGCCGCGTCCACGCCGAGCAGCCGCAGCCGCCGGGCGAGGGTGCCCAGGTGCACATCGAGCAGGAAACGCAGCGGGGCGCCCGGGACCCGCTGGGGTCGCTCCACCGCCCGGACCAGCACCGTCTCGCCCGCCGCCGGGATGTGCGACACGGGCACCGTGCGGCCGTTCACGACCAGGGCGCCGACCTCGGTCAGCGGGACGCCGAGGGACTCGATGACATGGCCGAGCGTGGAGACGCCGTCGGTGGTGAGTCCGGTGGTGCCGTGGCGCCGGGCGGGTGGGACGAACAGCCTCAGCGGGGGAGCGACTTCGACCTGGATCTCGGGACCGTTCACCCGGTCAGGATGTCATGGCGCGGGACGCGGGCCGCCGGGTTTTTCGGCGGGCAGGCCGTGCTCCAGGACATCCAGGGCGCGGTCGATGAGGTCGGTGAGGTTGTCCCGGTGGCCGTTCTCGGCCCAGTACAGGGAGACCTCCAGCAGGCCGCCGATCAGGGACATCGCCCAGACCCGTACGTCCAGGGAGTCGGGGTCCCGGCCGGTCCGCTCGCCGATGGCCCGGCACAGCAGCCGGCCGGTGACCGACATGCTCTCCATGGTCCGCGAGCGCACCGCCGGGACCTCGACCATCAGCTTGGTGCGCAGCCGGGCCACCTCGGGATCTTCCTTCAGACCCAGGGACACGGTCCGGTGCATCACATACCGCAGGGACTGCGGCCATGGCTCGTCGGCGGGCCGGGCACGCAGCTCCTCCATGATGATCGGGTCCCACTCATCGGTGAGGACAATGTCCTCCTTCGTGGGGAAATAGCGGAAGACCGTGGACGGCGACACCTCGGCGCGCTCCGCGATCTGCTCGACCGTGGTGGCGTCGTACCCCTGCTCCGCGACCAGTCGGTAGGTCGCGGAGCGGATCGCCTCCCGCGTCTTGATCTTCTTCCGTTCCCGCAGGCTGAGCCGGGGGCGGTCGGCGGGGGCGCAGGTGGCACCGGCCCGGTCGGGCGGCGGGGAGAGCTTGGGGGATCGTGCGGCCGTCATGGAGGTCATTGTCGGATATCCGCCGGGGGTGTGACCACGGCCGGGGTCGCGGAGTCCGCAGCCGACGGGGCGTCCGCGGCGCCCGGCAGGAACACGGCGGCCAGCAGGGCGGCGACCAGGGACGCGATGCCGCACACCAGCAGGACCAGGCCCATGCCGTGCACATACGCGCTGTTCGCGGAGGCCACCAGCTGGGTCGCGCCCGACCGCTCGGCGACCAGGTGTGCGGCGACCACGGACTCCCCGGCGGTGTGGGCCGCCTGCCCGGTCAGCCCGGTGACGTCGAGCCGGTCGCGGAAGGCGCCCGCGAGCAGGCTGCCGAGCAGGGCGATGCCGATCGCCCCGCCGACCTGGCGCAGCGTCATCAGCAGCCCCGAACCGCTGCCGGCGCGGTCGGCGGGCAGTGCGCCGAGGGCGCCGTCCATCGCCGGGACCATCGCGAAGCCGAAACCGAGCCCGGCGACCGACAGCCACAGCGCGGTGAACCCGTAGCCGGAGTCGACGGTGGTGCGGCTGCCGAGGAACGCCGCGAAGGCGAGGACGACGAGCCCGGCGCTGACCACGGCCCGTGCGCCGAACCGGGCGACGACCGGCTGGGCGCCCCGGGCGGCGACCAGCAGGCCGCCCATCATCGGCAGCAGACGCACCCCGGTGCCGAGGGCGTCGTTGCCGAGAACGGCCTGGAGGTAGGGCGGCAGCACGAACAGGAGGCCGGACAGGGTGAAGGTCACGAGGGTCGCGGCGACGGAGTTGACCAGGAAGCCGCGCTGGCCGAGCAGGGACATGTCGAGCATGGGACGGGCCGCCCGGCGCTCGCGCACCACCAGTGCGGCGAGCAGGACGACGGCGGTGGCGAGCAGACCGAGCACCAGCGGGTCGCCCCAGCCGCGGTCCGGGGCCTCGATGATCGCGTAGATGAGGGCGCCGAGGCCGGTGGCGGTGAGTGCCGTGGAGACGATGTCGACCTTGGGGGAGGCCGGGTCCCTGGTCTCGGGCAGCAGGAAGAGGCAGGCGGCGATGCCGATGGCGACCATCGGGACGTTGATCAGGAAGACCGAGCCCCACCAGAAGTGGTCGAGCAGCCAGCCGCCGAGGATCGGGCCGAGCGGCATGCCGAGCGCGGAGGCGGCCGAGATGATGCCGACGGCCTTGGCGCGCTCCCCGGGCCCGAACAGCGAGGGCAGCACGGACAGGGCGAGCGGCATGACGAGGGCGCCGCCGACGCCCATCACGGCGCGGGCCGCGATCACCGCGTTCACCTCGCCCGCCAGGCTGCCGACGACCGAGCCGGCGAGGAACACGGCGAGCCCGGTGATCAGCATCCGCCGCCGGCCGAACCTGTCGCCGAGCAGCCCGGCGGGGAGCATCAGCGCGGCGAAGACGACGACATAGGCGTCCGCCATCCACTGCTGCTCGCCCGTGCCGGCACCGAGCTGTTCGGCCATGGTGGGCAGCGCCACGTTGAGGATCGTCATGTCGAAGCCGAGCACCAGCATGCTCGCGACCAGGGCGCCGAGGGCCCACCAACGGCGGGGGTCAGGGCTTGGGGTATCGCTTTGAGTGACAGTAGCCATGAAATGAGAGTAGCTCTCAAAAGCGATGTACTGTCAATGTGGGGTCGCTTCGGGTGCGGAGAAAGTTCGGGCGCAACGAAAAATGGCCACGGCTCGCCAGCCGTGGCCACCTCGACGAGAGTGCGGGATCTACGCGTGACTGCGGGGTCTACGCGTGAGTGCAGGATTTACCCGTGCTGGTACGCCACCAGGGAGATGCCGACGTAGTGGACGACGAAGGCGGCGAGGGTGAAGGAGTGGAACACCTCGTGGAAGCCGAACCAGCGCGGTGACGGGTTCGGCCGCTTGATGCCGTAGACCACGCCGCCCGCGCTGTACAGGAGCCCGCCCACGATCACCAGGACCAGAACCGCGATGCCGCCGGTGCGCATGAAGTCCGGCAGGAAGAACACGGCCGCCCAGCCCATGGCGAGGTAGCAGGGGGTGTAGAGCCAGCGCGGGGCGCCGACCCAGAAGACGCGGAAGACGATGCCCGCCGTCGCGGCGGCCCAGATCCCCCACAGCAGCCACTGCCCCTTGGTGTCCGGCAGGAGCAGCAGGGTCAGCGGGGTGTAGGTGCCCGCGATGATCAGGAAGATGTTGGCGTGGTCCAGGCGGCGCAGAATGCCGTCCATACGAGGGCTCCAGTTGCCCCGGTGGTACAGCGCGCTCACGCCGAACAGCAGGCAGGCGGTCAGGACGTAGATCCCGCAGGCGACCCGGCCCCGGGCGGAGTCGGCGAGCGCGGTGAGGATCAGGCCCGCGACGAGGACGGCCGGGAACATGCCGAGATGCAGCCAGCCGCGCAGCTTGGGCTTGACCGGGTGCGGCAGGGAGAGCGCGCCGGGACCGCGGCCGGCGGCCGGCGGGTCCAGGTGGGCGTCGGGGGCGGGCGCAGTCATGACCGGCATCGTACCTACGGAACCGTAAGTTGCGGACCTGCGGAGCCTGATGAGCACTTGATAGTGGTCATCGTCTCATGGGCTCGTTGTCATCGGACGCAAAGAGACCGCCAGGCGAACGCTACGTGCACGTAAAGAAACGCGTCGGAACCCGTTAATCGTGGCGTTCCTCACGCCGCTCACCTGTGCGGCCCTATGGACAGATGCGCAGTTGCGTCGGATGATCAAATGAGTGCAGTCGGCACCGGATGAGCGGCTACGAAGCGTCCGGGCCGCAGCCCCCATGGGGCCAGAAGAAAAAAATCCCTCATTTAGGAGCAATCGTGGCGCGCGATATCGCGGCTCCCCCCGTCATCCCCACCCAGCATCAGGAACTGATCTCGTGGGTCAACGAGATCGCCGAACTGACCCAGCCGGACAATGTGGTCTGGTGTGACGGATCCGAGGCCGAGTACGAGCGACTGTGCGGGGAGCTCGTCAGCCGGGGCACGTTCAAAAAACTCGACCCGGTCAAGCGCCCCCACTCCTACTACGCGGCCTCCGACCCGACCGATGTCGCGCGGGTCGAGGACCGGACGTTCATCTGCTCCGAGAAGGAGCAGGACGCCGGTCCGACCAACCACTGGATGGCCCCCGCACAGATGCGGGACGTCTTCACCGGCGAGAAGGGCCTGTTCCGCGGCGCGATGCGGGGCCGCACGATGTACGTGGTGCCCTTCTGCATGGGCCCGCTGGGCTCGAAGCTCTCCGCGCTCGGCGTGGAGATCACCGACTCCGCGTACGTCGCCGTCTCGATGCGCACGATGACGCGCATGGGCCAGGCCGTCCTCGACGAGCTGGGCTCCGACGGCTTCTTCGTGAAGGCCGTGCACTCGGTCGGCGCCCCGCTGGACGAAGGCGGGGAGGACGTCCCCTGGCCGTGCAACCAGACCAAGTACATCTCGCACTTCCCCGAGGACCGGGAGATCTGGTCCTACGGCTCCGGGTACGGCGGCAACGCGCTGCTCGGCAAGAAGTGCTACGCGCTGCGCATCGCCTCCGTGATGGCCCGCGACGAGGGCTGGCTGGCCGAGCACATGCTGATCCTCAAGCTGACCCCGCCCACCGGGCAGCCCAAGTACGTCGCCGCGGCCTTCCCGAGCGCCTGCGGCAAGACGAACCTCGCCATGCTGGAGCCCACCGTCTCCGGCTGGACGGTGGAGACCATCGGCGACGACATCGCATGGATGCGGTTCGGCGAGGACGGCCGGCTGTACGCGATCAACCCCGAGGCCGGCTTCTTCGGCGTGGCGCCGGGCACCGGCGAGCACACCAACGCCAACGCGATGAAGACGCTGTGGGGCAACGCGGTCTTCACCAACGTCGCGCTCACCGACGACGGCGACATCTGGTGGGAGGGCATGACGGAGGCGGCCCCGGCCCATCTGACGGACTGGAAGGGCAACGACTGGACCCCCGGGTCGGACAACCCGGCGGCCCACCCCAACGCCCGCTTCACCGTCCCCGCCGCCCAGTGCCCGATCATCGCGCCGGAGTGGGAGGACCCGAAGGGCGTGCCGATCTCGGCGATCCTGTTCGGTGGCCGCCGGGCCAGCGCGGTGCCGCTGGTGACCGAGTCCTTCGACTGGAACCACGGTGTCTTCCTCGGCGCGAACGTGGCCTCCGAGAAGACGGCCGCCGCCGAGGGCAAGGTCGGCGAGCTGCGCCGCGATCCGTTCGCCATGCTGCCCTTCTGCGGCTACAACATGGGCGACTACATGGCCCACTGGATCGACGTGGCCAAGGACAAGGACCAGTCGAAGCTGCCGAAGATCTACTACGTCAACTGGTTCCGCAAGGACGGCGACGGCCGGTTCGTGTGGCCCGGCTTCGGCGAGAACAGCCGTGTCCTGAAGTGGATCGTGGAGCGCCTGGACGGGACCGCGGAGGGCGTCGAGACGCCCATCGGCATCCTGCCGTCGAAGGCGGCCCTGGACACCGCGGGCCTCGAACTGTCCGACACCGCACTGGACTTCCTGCTCACCGTCGACACCGAGGTCTGGCGCGAGGAGGCCGCGCTGGTGCCCGAGCACCTCAACACCTTCGGCGACCACACCCCGAAGGAACTCTGGGACGAGTACCGGGCCCTGGTACAGCGCCTGGGCTGACCCCCGCGAAGACTCCGCGGCCGGTCGGAGGACTCCCACGCCCTTGAGGCCGTGGGGGAGTGCCCTGACCAGCGATCGTCACGGCCGGCCGCGGTGCCAGGGCGTGTTTCGAAAGTCCCGTCTGGCCCGCGACGCCTGGCACGGCACTCCCCCAGCCTTCGGCCGGGAGGTGCCCCCACGCCGCGTTGTCGGG